>JAIYCE010000028.1 GCA_027488155.1 Hyphomicrobiales bacterium
CGGCATGTAATTTTCATCGTGCTTGGCCAGCACACTGTCGGCTTTGAATTGACCCGGCGCGGTCAATACGCCTTCGGCCACAACGCCCTGCCCTTCACGAAAGAGATCCGGTAATTGTCCACGATAAGCGACCTTGACCGTTTGATTGCCGTCGGTCACGGAAAAGCTGACATTCTGTCCGGCGCTTTTAACGACACTGCCATTTTCAACCAAGCCGCCGACCCGGAACCGCGTACCTGGCGCAATATTCTTCTGGGTAATTTCCGTCGGCCCATAGAAGAAAACGATGCTGTCGCGCATCGCAAACAGCACGAGGCTTGCAGCGATGCCGAGAACTACGGCAACCGCACCAATCATCGCGAGCCTACGACCCTTGCGTGTCATTGCGCTATTCCCAATCTCAAGCCGCGCGCCTCATCGTTGATCCGGCGGAGCACATCGGCATTGTTGGCAAAAGCAGCGCGCGCTTTGCTTAACGCTGCTTCGGCCTCAGCTGATTCGCCAAGCACAACATAGGAACGGATCAATCGCATCCAGCCATCGGGGTCGACAGGATTTGTTTCGAGCCTCTGCGCGAGGCCTGCCACCATTGCGCGGATCATTTTCGTCTGATCATCTTTCGGCAAAGCGGCGACGACGGAACCGGCTTCGGTCTTCGGTTGCAACTCCGCGATCTTCGCGGCCACCGCCTGCCCAATGGGAGATGCCGGATCGATTTGTGCTGCCAGCCGGCGATAGGCTTCGAGCGCTTTGTTGTTGTTGCCGTCCTGTTCGGCAGCCATCGCGATGAAGTAACGGGCGCGCAAATCATTCGCATCCAGCGCCAAAGCCCGTTCGAAATCGGCCCGCGCTTCCGCCGTTACGACACCACCCGATTGTGCGACGCGAGCCTGCCCCAAAGCCGACAGGCGCGTGCCCGTCGGACCGAGCAAACGCGCGGCTTCTGACAAGGCGCGGATGGCGTCATCGAAACGGCCCATCTCCATGTAAACAGGAGCGACAACCTCATAGCCTCGGCCGTCAGTCGGATTCTGCGCGAGATGCTTCTCGATTTGCGCGACGGCTTCCTGAACGCCTTGAGGTGCGGTCTCGCGCGATGCCAGAGGCTGGTCGGGAAGATTGGGCGAGGCGATGCGGAGGTAGAGGGGCAAAGCAATCGCCGGGATGGCAATCAGAACCGCAAGGGAGGCCCAACGCGCACGCTGCGGCGAGACACGCTTTTCAGCTTCACCCTGATCACGGCGGCGGGATGCGATGAGGCGTCGGGCCGCCTCTGCTCGGGCGGCTTCCGCTTCCGCCGGGCCGATCAGGCCGCGCTCGGCATCGCGCTGAATGTCGGCCAATTCCTGCTGATAGAAGACGGAATCGTCAGCCTCTGCCGCCTCACGCGTCCGCGTGAGGGGCCACAGCAGCGCCAAAACGGCAAGGCCGGTCAGAATGGCGAGGGAGAACCATAAAACCATGGCGCTCCCTTACAGCACCAGAGCCTGAGCCGCCATCGGGATCATCCCGCGGCCAAAGGCATCAGCTGACTATTTGCCATGTGCCATTTGGGTTCCGGCAGGCCGTGCCGGTCCCGGTCTGACGCTTGCCATCGACGACAATAGTATGGGTGTATTGGCGGCAAGCCTGCGATGATTGGTCGACATAAACCGGCCCCGGCGTGACCGAGCCATAAGCCCCGGAAGGAGCGCGCCAGCTCTGCGCCTGCCCGGCATTGATCGCGTTCATTTGAGCGGCATAGGCCTGCTGGCGGGCGTTCTCATCCATATTGCGGCCCACCGTATTGCCGAGATAGCCGCCAATCATGGTGCCGGCGACGATGGCTGCAGCCTTACCTGCGCCACCGCCGAACATGCTGCCAATGGCGCCGCCGGCCACCGCACCGATCAACGTGCCGCCGACTTCATTAGGACCAGTCTGCGGGCCACAAGCAGCTAATGAAAAGGCCATCGCGCCACAGGCACCAAGCGCAATTGCGCGGTTACGCAGGGAATGAGAGGAAGTGGAAGAAGACGTCATCGTGAGGTTCTCCAGCCAAGGCAGCGTTTACACAACGCGCCATGCGAATCAGACATTTGTAAGACCCAAGCTTGAACCCTCAATTGCGGGAATACGCAAACGGGCCGCAAGCCCTCCTTCGGGACTATCATCAAGCGCCAGCGCGCCGCCATAAAGAACCGCCAGGTCGGCGACGATCGACAGGCCGAGGCCGGAGCCGGGTTTCGATTCATCAAGCCTTTTGCCGCGCGCCAGCACGGCATGACGGGCTTCGGGCGGCAAACCTTCCCCATCGTCCGAAACGATAATCTCGACGAAACCGTCATCCACCAGACGGGCGCTGATATGAATGCGCGACCTTGCCCATTTGCCGGCATTGTCCATCAGATTGCCCGCCATCTCCTCGAGATCCTGCCGCTCGCCGCGAAAGCGGAGCCCATCCGGAATAGCGACGTGGAAATCCAGATCACGGTCGCGGTAGATTTTCTTGAAGGCACGGACAAGTCCGGCGATGACCGGCGCAATCTCCGTGACGGAGCCGAGCGTCCCGACACGGGCAGCAACGCGCGCGCGCTCAAGGTACCAATTGACCTGATCACGCATCAAGGCGGCCTGCTCGCGCACCTTGTTGGCGAGTGCGGTGTCTTCGTCTTCAGATTCATTGACGATCACGCTGAGCGGCGTCTTCAAGGCATGCGCTAAATTACCGACTTGGGTGCGCGCGCGCTCCAAAATTGCCTCATTGGAGTCGATCAGAAGATTGAGTTCCTGCGCCAAAGGCGAGAGTTCATCAGGATAGGTTCCCGCAATACGTTGTGTTTGTCCTGTTCTGATCGCACCGATTTCCTGTCGAAGATTGCGTAGCGGGCGCAGGCCGAAACGAACCTGAAAAACTGTCGTGATTACTAGAGCCAAACCAAGCAGTACAAAGGTGATGATCATCGTCAAGCGAAAATGACGGACCGCATCTGCAATGGTGTCAGCGGGGGCCGCAATCTGAATAAGAAATCGGCCATCGTCGCCGAGGTCGATTAATTGTTCGACCATGCGCAGCCCCTGCTCGTCTGGGCCTGTCACATAGCCTTCGCGCATGGTTCCCGATTGCGTCATATCGGCCGAGAGTACCGGCAACTTTCCACCGAACAAGGAAACCGAGCTCCGGATTTCCGGCGGCAGACGGTCAAGCCGCGTCACCTGCCAATACCAGCCCGACAGCGGCAGATCGAAGCGTGGCTCGCTGAAATGCGACGGATCGTTCCGGTCGGCGTCACTGGGAGAGGCCACATCAGCGACAAGCGACTTCAGATAAATGGCGAGCCTGTCATCAAAAGCACGTTCGCTTGCACGCTGTTGGACGGTTGAAAGGATCACACCGGCAATCACAAGAATGAAAAGGCTCCAGAACGCAGCCGATAAAAAGAGCCGCGTCGCAAGCGAATTGCGGATCCGTATCCTCACGCCGATGCGCCCTGTCCGGGCGGCTCCATGCGATAGCCAAGGCCGCGCACGGTCTCGATGATATCGATACCAAGCTTCTTGCGGAGGCGCCCGACAAAGACTTCGATCGTGTTCGAGTCGCGGTCGAAGTCCTGATCGTACATATGCTCGGTTAATTCGCTGCGCGAGACGACACGGCCTTTGTGATGCATCAAGTAAGCCAGCAAGCGATATTCATGCGAAGTTAGTTTGACGGCCATGCCGCTCACCGTCACCCGACCAGCACCCGTGTCGATCGTCACGGGACCGCATGAGATCGCGCTTGAGGCGTGCCCCGCCGCACGGCGCACGACAGCACGCACGCGCGCCAGAACCTCTTCCATGTGAAATGGTTTCGTGACGTAGTCGTCCGCCCCCGCATCGAAAGCCTGAACCTTATCGTTCCAGCGGTCGCGCGCCGTTAGCGCGATGACCGGCATGGTCCGGCCCGCCTTGCGCCAATCCTGCAGAATGGTGACGCCGTCTTTCAGCGGCAGGCCAAGATCGAGGATGACGGCGTCGTAAGGTTCGGTCTCACCGAGAAAGGCACCCTCTTCGCCGTCATGGGCACGATCAACGGCATAACCGGCCTTCTCAAGTGCCGTTGAGAGCTGGCGGTTAAGGTCCCGATCGTCTTCGACTAGCAGAAGCCGCATATTTGTCCTCAACGCTGTCCGAGAACACGGCCGGTTGCGGCATCAAGGGTCAGTCGCGTGACTTTGCCGTCCTTGGCCAAGGCCGTAATTACATAAACGAGCGCACCATCGCGTTGGCAAAGGCGTGCCCTAACAGGTTCGGCTGACACCGCAGTTCGCGCTGCTTTTAGTGCCGCGGCCTGCGGAATCGCCCGTTTCGCGACAATTTCGGCACGCAATTCTGCGTCGGACAGGCAAGAGAGCGCGCCGCGGTCGGTTGCAACAACGAGCATAGGCTGCGTCTCAGAACCCGCCAGCGATGGGAGGGCCGAGCCAAATACAAGCGCCAGAAGGGACAGACAGATCCATCTCATCATTCAACATTAGCATATTTCGCTGAACCGCGACTGAACGGGCACGCAGTTAAGTCTGCTTCACGCCGCCATCCTGAAAGCGGTACCATGCGATGATCGCGCCCAGCCCGATCCTGCGGAACATATGGAACGGGATAGGATCGATGGGCCGGATGGGGAAAGGCAGTGCATCGGTATCCCCCGTTATTGCGTAGGCAGCGAGCGCTTCGCCCATCGCTGTCTGCAATCCGACGCCACGGCCAAGACATCCAATGTCGATGATGAATCCAGGTTCTGGCTCATGGATGTGTGGGAGGAAATCCTGCGTCAGCGCAACACGACCACCCCAACGATACTCAATCGGCACATCCTTCACCTGTGGGAACATCTTGGTCACAACGCGGACGAGATGCGCCCAATCATCTTCACTTTTGGGTTCGCGGAACGGCCCGCGCCCACCCATCAATAGACGCCCCGTATGATCGAGACGGAAATAGAGCAACAATTTCCGCGTGTCGGATGAGACTTGGCCATAAGGCAAGATCGTCTTCCGAATATTGTCAGAAAGCGGCGCGGTCGCCACCTGAAACGAATTCACATCGACAATGGTCTGGCGTAACCCCGGCACGAGATCGCCTGCATAGGCATTCGTGCACATGATGACTTTCTTGGCGAGAACCGATTTGCCCTGCTCCGTCATCCCGCGGAAGCTGTCACCCTCGCTTGTGATCGCCATCACTGGTGATTGTCCGTAGATTTTTGCGCCCTCGCCTATCGCACCGCGTGCAAGACCGCGCGCATAAGAAAGCGGCTGTATGGCACCGCCGCGCGGGTCGAGCCAGCCGCCTTCATAAGATGAGGTGCCGAGGCGGTCCGCCGTTTCCTCTTTCGACAAAAGGCGCGCCTCGACGCCATGCTTCGACCATTGCGCGACGCGGCTTTTAGCGAGCGCCAAGCCTTCGTCCGAATGCGCCGCCTGAATCCATCCGGCACGCACATGCGGAACATCCATTTTGTAGGCTTCGATGAGATTGAAAACCTTGTCGGCAGTTGTTGCGGCGAAGCGCAATAACTTCTTTCCCTTCTCCTCGCCATAAGTGGCGATCATATCATCGGGGTCGTATTTCAACCCAGGAATAACCTGACCGCCATTACGGCCCGAACCGCCCCAACCCGGCTCGCGCGCTTCCAGCACCACGACCTGCCCGCCAGCCTTCGCCAGATGCAGTGCCGTCGACATGCCTGCATAACCCGCGCCGATCACGCAGAAATCGGCGATGACATCGTCTGCCAATTTTGGTGTCGGCGCTTGCGGTGCGGCGGTCGCGGCCCAAAGCGCAGGAGCAAGCGGGAATGGATCAGCCATGGCGGGACCTCAACAGACAGATTGCATTTCAGATCGGATGGGTGACGCGACGCAGGAAATCCTGTGTGCGTGGCTGTTTCGGTGCCGACAGCATCTCGCGTGCCGGACCTTCTTCGACGATCACGCCCTGATCCATGAAAATGGCGCGGTCCGCGACTTCGCGCGCAAAAGCGATTTCATGCGTGACGATGACCATCGTCATGCCTTCTTCGGCAAGGCTCTTCATCACCGCAAGCACTTCGCCGACCATTTCGGGATCAAGCGCGGATGTCGGCTCATCGAACAGGATCGCCTCAGGCTCCATCGCCAGCGCCCGCGCGATGGCAACGCGCTGCTGTTGTCCACCGGAGAGTTGCGGCGGATGCGCCGTTTCTTTTTCAGCGAGACCCACGCGCGCAAGCAATTTGCGGCCGCGCTCCTCGGCGCGGTCGCGCGGTTCACCCTTCACATAGATCGGGCCTTCAGTGATATTTTCGAGAGCGGTGCGATGCGGAAACAGGTTGAAGCGCTGGAACACCATCGAAACCCGCTTGCGGACATCGACGATGCTCTTGCTATCACGATCGACGCGCGTTTCACCAATGCGGATCGAGCCATCATCATAGGCTTCCAGCCCATTGATGCAGCGAAGCACTGTGGATTTTCCGGAGCCTGAAGGGCCGATTATGCAGACGATCTCACCCTTCTCGATGCGCGTGGAAAATCCACGCAGCACATGATTACTGCCGAAACTCTTGTGGACATTGTCGAGAACGATCATCAGCGACGCCCCGTCGCATAATGTTTCTCAAGCCGCGAGACAAGGTACATCAAAGGCAGGCTCATGCAGAGATAGAGAATGGCCACCATGGTGAAGACGGATGTGTTTTTGAACGTTGCCGACGCGATCAACTTGCCCTGCATGGCAAGCTCCGCCACCGTGATGGTGGAGGCCTGCGAAGAATCTTTCAACATCATGATCATGATGTTGCCATAGGGCGGCAGGACGATGCGGATGGCTTGCGGCAAGATCACGCGACGCATGATCATCCACCAACCCATGCCGATCGATTGCGCGGCTTCGATTTGGCCATGATCGATGGCCTGAATACCGGCGCGGAAATTTTCCGATTGATAAGCGGAGTAGGCGATGCCGAGGCCGATGATGGCTGACTGCATCGCACTTAACGCAATGCCCATGTCAGGCAGCACGAAGTAAATATAAAAAAGCTGGACGATGATCGGCACGCCACGAATGAAATTGACGAAAATCTTGGCGGTCCAATCGAGCACTTTGATGCCCGAGACGCGCATCAGCGCCCAGACCAGGCCGAGCACCGTCGACAGGATCAACGAGCCAATCGTGACGAGAATGGTGAGCCCGACGCCTTGCATAAGAATCGGCAGGTATTCGGCAGCGTCGGTCAAGAATCTTTGCATGTTGGTCTTTCGGCCAGAATGAGGCCGGGCGGCACAAGGCCGCCCGGAATTTCAATTTATTCGAGACCCCATTTGGCAAGGATCTTCTTGATCGTGCCGTCGGCCTGCATGGCGGAGAGCGCGGTGTTGATTTTCTTCAACAACTCCGTCTCATTCTTGCGGACGCCGATGCCGACAGAGCCAGCCATGGTGGGCTTGTAGCTTTTCACCACACGCGCATCCGGGAAATTGCCCTGCTGAATATTATAGGCAGCGATCGGGTAATCGGCGAAGCCCGCTTTGATACGGCCCGCATTCACGTCACGCAGGATGTCAGGGATCGTGTCGTAAATTTTCACATCGGAGAAGGCTTTCTTCAGCGGCTCCACATAAGCGGTACCGACCTGCGCGCCCACCGTGTAGCCCTTCATGTCATCAAAGCTGACATAGTCCTTGGTGTCCGACTTCGGAACGATGAGGCCTTCGCCATAGGTGTAGATCGGATCAGAAAAATCGACCTGCTCTTTACGCGCCGGTGTGATGTACATGGCGGCTGCAATGATATCGATCTTGCTAGCTGTGAGGCCGGCAATCAGGGTCGAGAACTGCATGGGTTCGATCTGCACACCGAAGCCAGCCCGCTTGCCGACCTCCGTAATGATGTCGACCATGATCCCTTGGATGGAATTGGTCTTCGTATCGAGAAAGGTGAAGGGGATGCCCGTGGGCGTCGAGCCGACCTTCAACACCTGCTGCGCGGCGGCCGGCGAAGCCAGTGCAAGCCCCACAGCGACCCCTTGGATGAGCCTTTTTAGATTCATGGTTTTCTCCCCCCGTTTGAACCCTACGGGCAGTCTGGCTCGAATTTGTGGCACCGGCAAGAATTTTCATGTATGTGAAATTCATGGATGGACCAGCCCCCTCGCTCGCGCCCTTAGACCGTTCGGTCGGCGCCCTGATCCGGCAGCGCCGCAAAGCAGCACGCGTGCCCCTTCAGGTGCTATCCGCCAAGACGGGGCTGTCTATCGGCTATCTGAGCCAAATCGAGCGCGGAATTTCCTCAGCCTCGATGCGGGCGATTGCCACGATTGCCGATGGCCTCGGAGTGGACCTATCCTCGCTGTTTCCGCGCACGGATACCTCAGAGGGCGATAGCGGCATCGTCTTCCGCGTGGAGGAACGCCATTCGCTGGCGCTAGACCTCGAAGGCGTCCGCAAGGAATTGCTCACGCCGGGCGGCAGCGCCGGCGGCTTGCGCCTCTTTCTGATCAGCATCGCACCCGGCTGCCATTCCGGCGAAACCTTCTACAGCCATAGCGGTGAGGAAGCGGGCACGGTGCTGGAAGGCGAACTTGCACTAACGGTCGAGAATGAAACGTGGATTTTGAAGACTGGCGATGCGTTTCGTTTCACCAGTCGAAGGCCTCATCGCTGGCGCAATGCGGGACAAGGCCTTTGCCGCGTTTTGTGGACCAACGCGAATTGACCCCTTCGCCAAACGCGCGCAGCCTTCTCTCCTGCTGAGGAGAAGTTGTCATGGTTGAACCCGTCTCGGTCGATCTGCTCGTCCACGCCGAATTCGTCTATCCGGTCGATGCCGCCATGAACGTCATCCCGGATGGCGAGGTCGCTATCAAAGATGGTGCAATCCTCTATTGCGGACGACGAAAACCCGAAGGCCATTGGCAGACCGGCCGCGTTGTCGGCGGGAGTGGTTTTGCCGCCCTCCCCGGCTTCGTAAATTGTCATTCACACACCGCTTCCGTCATCTTCCGTTCCCAAACGGACGACCATGTCGCAAAGACAGCCTTGCTCGATGTGGCCTTCCGCCTCGAGAAAGACATCACGGAAGAGGAATGGGGTTTATGCGCGATGCTCGGCACTGCCGAGATGATCCGCGCTGGCATCACCACTATCAACGATATCTGGTATGCGCCTGAACGCTTGGCAACGCTCGTTGCGCAAAGCGGCTTGCGCGCTCAGCTCGCCTATAAAGTCTTCGATGTAAAACTCGAAAATCTGCGCGATGGCGATTACTCTCATTATCCGGACATCGGGGAACGTCGTCTGGCTGATGGCATTGCGTTTGCCCAAACATGGAATGGCCGAGCCGAGGGCCGCATCACCACACGGATCGGCACCCATGCCACCGACACATGTTCGCAGACGCTTCTGCAAACCGCGCGCGACGAGGCAACGCGCCTCGGTTTCGGCCTGCATATCCATTGCGCGCAAAGTTCAGCAGAGGTCGATGAGATCCGCGCACGCCACGGCTGCGGGCCTGTCACCTATCTCGATCGGATTGGCTATCTCGGCGATGATACGGTGCTGGCCCACCTCGTCTTCGCAACCGACGATGAATTTAAATTAATTGCAAAAGCGAACGCGCCTTATGCCCACGCATCCACCATCTACCCGCGGCGCGGACGCTATCCCGATCTCGCCAAGATCTTAAAGCATGGCATCCGCACTGGCCTTGCCACCGATTGGATGCTCAACGATCCGTTTGAGGCCATGCGCTACGCGCTCAATGGTGCGCGCATGGTGGCTGGTTCCCCGCAGGCACTTTCCTGCGACGATGCGCTCTATCTCCAAACAATGGGTGCCGCCCGCGTCCTTGGGCTCGAAAATCAGATCGGTTCACTCGAAGAAGCAAAGTACGCCGATCTCATTCTGGTCGATATCGATCAACCGCATCTGCAACCCTATTATGGCAGCAGCGCTGCGCTCGTCTATTATGCACGTGCGAGCGATGTGAAGGTCTCGATCGTCGACGGAAAGATCATCATGGATAATCGCAATATTCCTGGTCTGCCGGCCGACCTCGGTGTCGATGCTATTCGCGACGCAACACCGCGTTGGCGGTCACAACTTCAGCGATATGGTAGTCGAGCGGTGTACGGCGAAGGTTGCACTTGCTGGTGATTAAACGTGATCACAAGCACTGCCCCCCACTCTTAATTTAATAAAGTGTACAAAGTTTATCCGTGCCAACCGAGATGACTCAGAAAATTCCGGGTCCGCTCCGTATGAGGGTCATCGAAAATCTGTTCGGGTGGTCCTTGCTCTACGACCTGACCACGCTCGAATACCACAACCCAGTCAGCCACACGCTTTGCAAAATTCATTTCATGAGTAACGACAATCATCGTTCGCCCCTCATCTGCGAGGGTCTTCATGACGTTGAGCACTTCACCAATTGTTTCTGGATCAAGAGCTGATGTCGGCTCGTCAAATAGCAATAACTCTGGCTCCATCGCGAGCGCTCGCGCAATAGCCACCCGCTGCTGCTGCCCTCCCGAGAGGTTAGCCGGATAGTTTTGAGTCTTATCCGCTAACCCTACCTTATCAAGAAGCTTTAAAGCGGCCTTCGCAGCTTGATCCTTTGATGTTCCCAATACGGTAACTGGACCAATCATGACGTTTTCTAGAGCTGTTCTATGTGGAAAGAGTTCGAAGTTTTGAAACACCATCCCCATACGGCGGCGCAAATGGCGCGCTTCGTTCTCAGATGTAGGCAACGGACTGCCATCAAGAAAAACTTGCCCTTCATCAAATGGGTCTAAGGCATTGGTTCCACGGAGCATGGTCGACTTGCCCGATCCCGACGGCCCAATGAAACATACAACTTCGCCAGAATAGATATCCAGCGACACCCCATTAAGCGCGGTAAAGTTTCCAAACCGCTTCATCACATTGTGGTAGGAAAGGATCGGTTTCTTACCCGCTCCACGTATTTGTTGACCTACTTGCGAGCTCATTCTTTGACCTCAAATTTCTTTCGGATCCAGTCTGCGAGCTTGGCTTGCGGATAGCCGAGCGCCCAATAGATCAGCGCCATCGCTGTCAGCATTTCCAGAACGCGGAAGGTTTGTGATCTAACCATCAGGGCATTATGTGCCAAATCACCGACAGCGATGACCGAGACAAGTGATGTATCTTTAAACAGGGAAACCCAGGTACTAGCCAAAATCGGCATGATACGCCGAAATGCTTGTGGCAAAACGATCTCGCGCAATACTTGAAAACGGCTCATGCCAAGCGCTAGACCGGCTTGGACCTGTCCTTGCCTAATTGAATTGATACCCGCACGAAAAGTTTCTGCGTTATAGGCAGAGACATTTAAGGCCAAAGCGGTAATACCCGTTGCAAACGCTGATAGTTCGATGCCTACGAAAATGGGCATGACGTAGAAAGCCCAATACACCACAAGAATGAGTGGAATATTACGGAAGAGCTCAACGAAGCAGAGCGAAAAACCGGAAAGAAAGCGATTCTTCGACAAGCGCATGAGCGCGAGAATAATTCCGCCAGGAACAGCGATTGCCATCGTCACAATTGTCAATCCAATCGTAACAAGAACGCCTTCCGCAAGGAGCCAGCGATATTGCCAGACGACAGACCACTCAAGCTTCATGACTGGCCCAGATGTGCAAGGCGACGATAGAGGCGATCAATCAGACGCGTCGTTGGGAATAGGATACAGAAATAAACAAACATCGCGAAGGTAAAGACTTCAATTGGATGAAAGCTCTGAGCCGCCAACGTCTCTGATTGCTTCATATATTCTGGAACAGCAATCACCGACGCAATGGCTGTATCTTTGATCGTAACCGATACGATTGAGCCAATCGAAGGCAAAACACGGATCAGTGCTTGCGGCAGCACGACCTCGCGAAGGATCTGCCTATGCGACATGCCCAGCGCTTGAGCGGCACGCACTTGACCCGGGCGAATGGATTCAATACCCGCACGCGTAATCTCAATGACATAGGCCGCGACGTGGATTGTTATTGCCAAAAAGGCAGACCAAAACGGCGGGAGATTATAACCGGAAACAAGCGGTAGGGCGAAATAGATCCAGACAATTACAACTAAAACGGGGATAGACCGCATGGTATCCACATAAAAGGTGATGGTGCCCTTTAAGACCCGACCACCATATACACGCCCGATACCGCCTAAGATACCTAATGCAAGGCTAGCAATGCAGCACAAAATTGCGAGCTGAACCGTTACCAGCAGACCATTTGCCAGAAACCGCCAGCTTTCAAAGATTGGTGAGAAGTCTAGTTCCACGAAGTTTACTCTTAAGGAAAATGGGGCTCCTATGAGGAGCCCCAATCCTATTAGTCCATCGTATTCACAATTTCAGTTTCACTAGCCGTAAGCTTGGGCTGCATGCTCTTCGCAACTGCTCGTGACCATTCGAGAAGAGCAGGCTGGTTCTTATCGATGGCTAAGCCCACCGGCGCTGCTTTCTCAGTGCTGTTTTGGCAGTTATTTTCGCGTGGCAAAACCTGCAGACCCTTCACCTTTTTAGCCATTGCGACATAAGGAACACGGTTAATAGGCGCGGCATCAGCGCGCTTCGCCATGATTTCTTCTACCGGCGCCGTCCCTGAACCGGTTACGCCACGAAGCTTTGCTTTCGGGAACCGTTCTTTGACCCAGCCCTCTTCGCCACCACCGATATAATAGGCAATGGTAAAATCTGGGCTGTTTAGCTCATCGACTGTCTTTACCTTGCTCAACTTTTCATTATCCGAGCGGCCAAACAGACAAACGCTCGTGGTCGAATAGATTACGAAATCAACCACTTTGAGACGATCGGGCGTCTCCGCCAACGGCGTGATCGACATGTCGACCTGATTAGACGCCAACACAGGAACTTTTGTTTCGTGTGAGACCGGAACCTGTTCGAGCTTCACGCCAAGAAGGCGAGCATATTCATTGGCCAAGACCCAAGCAGGGCCAGACCATTTCTCACCACCACCTTTGGTGTTTTCGACTAACCAAGGCGCATTGGCCAAAACACCGACGCGGAGAACACCAGCCTTCTTGATAGCATCGATACGCGGGCTCGCGCCCGGTGCCGGCAGCTGCTGCGCCATGGCAGGATAGGCCACAAGGACTGCAGCTCCAACCAACGATACTTTCATCATTTGAGACAAGTTCATGAACGTTTCCCCCGTTTTGCCTCTTTAGGAGCCGGATTTTGAAGCGACGGCGCTCCGGCCTTATCCACCGTCTTCACCAGCAATGGATCGAGCTGCGTCAGCTTCTCCACTGCGGAAAATATTGAGCGTTGATGAACTTCCATGCCAGCACGCGCACGCTTTTCGTTGCGAGCAATAACAGCTTCAACAATCGTGCAATGCTCTTCGTAGATCATCGCAAGCCAACGCGGATCGGAGAGCGACAAATGCCTCACACGATCAAGCTGCGCCTTTGCAATTGCGATTACCTGCCAACTAAATGGATGGCCCGCCATGAGACTGAGCTGCTCATGGAGAGCATCATCCGCCTCCATAAACCCGTGAATATCCCTTGCTTTCACGAGCGTTTTTTGGCGCGCTAGAATGTCTTTGAGTGAGCGATGATGCTCCGCTGTACCTTGCAGAGCAGCCAACCCAATGGTGCGCACCTCTAAGGTCTCGCGGACGAACTGGGCATCTCTGACCTTTTTAGGATCAATCGGCGCGATGATCGTCCCAATTTGCGGGTAGATCTCGACGAGCCCTTCCGCCTCAAGTCGCTTGAAGACCTCCCGGACGGGTGTTCGGCTAATCCCGAGCATGGTTGCAATAGACGGCTCGGAGATCGCCTCCCCTGGGCGCAACTTACCCGTCAAGATCCACTCCCTGAGAAGGGCATGGGCCTGTTGGGCGGCATTACGACTGCGGTCAAAGGCA
>JAIYCE010000014.1 GCA_027488155.1 Hyphomicrobiales bacterium
AGAACAGCGTCTCAATCTGCATCGTGGCCTTGGGTAGAGCCACTTTCTTCAATCGCTGGTCAGGAGCTGATGGACGAAAGTCCAATCAGATCAACAGCTTGCCGATGGGAATTGAAGAATTGAAACTTTGAAGAAAGTTTGCTTGGCGGAGGGAGCGGGATTCGAACCCGCGATACGGTTTCCCGTATACACACTTTCCAGGCGTGCGCCTTCAACCACTCGGCCACCCCTCCGCGAACGTGAGCCCGAAGGCGCACGCTAGTCTTTTTCGGAGGGACGCGCGCCGAAGGCGCGCTGTGCGCCTTCAACCAGTCGGCCACCCCTCCGCAGAACATGCGCTTGAAAGCTCATGTCAGGATGTCTCGCAGCATTTCGTCACGATGCGAGGCGCGCGCCAAAACGCACGCGGTTGAGAGCGCGCTTATAGCCCACAGGCCGATAGGTGCAATCTTTTTTGGCTGCATCCCACACAGCCTCACCATCCGCCTCGCAAAAATCCGACCTCTGCCCCATATTCCTATCCAGACGAGGAGGAGATCCCCCATGTTCGGCTTTCTCAAAAAAACCAGCATGCCCAGCGCGGCCGAGGCTTTGGCCGGCCGGCCAAGCCCCATTCCCACCGCCCGCACCCATCATGTGAACGGCCAGCCGCTCAAAGGCCCTTTTCCAGAAGGTTTGGAGATGGCGATGTTCGGCCTTGGATGCTTTTGGGGAGCGGAACGCGCCTTCTGGAAGCTGCCGGGCGTCCATGTGACCGCCGTCGGCTATGCGGCGGGGCATACGCCCAACCCGACCTATGAGGAGGTCTGCTCCGGGCAGACCGGGCATAATGAGGTCGTGCTAGTCGTGTTCGACCCCAAGGTCATCTCCTACGAAGCCTTGCTGAAGGCCTTCTTCGAGAGCCATGACCCGACGCAGGGGATGCGGCAGGGCAATGATATCGGCACGCAATATCGCTCCGGCATCTACACCTTCTCGCCAGCGCAGATGGCGCAGGCGCTGGCCGCCAAGACGGCTTACAGCCAAGCGCTCGCCGCGCGCGGCTTTGGCCCGGTGACAACGGAAATCCGCGAGGCGCCGGAGTTCTATTATGCCGAGGATTACCACCAGCAATACCTATCCAAGAATCCGGGCGGCTATTGCGGGCTTGGTGGCACCGGTGTCTCCTGCCCCATCGGATTGGGCGTTTAACGTCTTGCGACTGTAATGCGACTATGGCCAAGTCCGGCGTAGCAATTCACCGGGCTTTCTTTTTGAGGCAATGATGATCGAGCGCGCGTTAGAAAAATTTCTGTTTGCAAGCCGGTGGCTGCTGGCACCGTTCTATGTTGCGCTCGTCATCAGCCTTGCCTTGATGCTGATGAAGACGTTTCAGGAAATCCTGCATTTCTTACCGCTTGCCTTCACGCTTACCGAGAGCGAGGTGATTTTGGCGGTACTCTCGCTCGTCGATCTCACCCTGACGGGCTCACTCATCGTGATTGTGGTTTTCTCGGGCTATGAGAATTTCGTCTCGAAGATCGACGAAAACCAGCACAAGGACTGGCCCGAATGGATGGGCAAGATCGATTTCACCGGGCTGAAGTTGAAACTGCTCTCATCCATCGTCGCCATCTCGGCGATTCAGCTGCTCAAATCCTTCATGAATGTAAAGAATGTGAGTGACCGCGATCTGATGTGGCTCGTGATCATCCATGTCGTCTTCGTCGCGTCCGGCGTGTTGCTGGCCTGGACGGACAAGATCGCAGCATCCACCGAGAAGCATTAAGGGAGCGTGCGTGAGTTAACGCTCGCTCACACGTTCAATTTCGGCGCCGCAGCGGCCAAGCTTTTGTTCGAGCGCTTCGAAGCCACGGTCGAGATGATAGACGCGATGGATCATCGTCTCACCTTCGGCAGCGAGCGCGGCGATCACCAATGATACCGAGGCCCGCAAATCGGTTGCCATGACGGGCGCGCCTTTCAAAGCCGCATTACCTTCGACGATGGCGAGATCGCCGTCGAGCTTGATCTTCGCGCCTAAGCGCGCCAATTCCTGCACATGCATGAAGCGGTTTTCGAAAATCGTCTCGCGGATATGCGATGTGCCATTGGCTTTCAACATCAAGGCCATGAATTGCGCTTGCAGATCGGTTGGGAAGCCGGGGAAAGGCTCCGTCGTTACATCCACCGGACGCAAGCCTGCGCCATTGCGCTTGATCCGCACGCCCTCATTGGTGGCAGAGATTTCAGCACCCGCGACAACAAGACTGTCGAGCGCGGATTGGAAGAGATCGGCGCGCGCATGCTCAAGCAAAACGTCGCCGCCTGCCATCGCCACCGCCATGGCATAAGTGCCCGCTTCGATACGATCAGGCAAAACGGTGTGATGCGCACCGGTGAGCGAGGTGACGCCCTGCACGCAAATGGTGCTGGTGCCTGCGCCTTCAATCTTTGCGCCCATCTTGATGAGGCAATCGACGAGATCGGCAATTTCGGGTTCACGCGCCGCGTTCTCAATGACCGTTTCGCCTTGCGCGAGCACGGCCCCCATCAGCGCGGTATGCGTGCCACCCACCGTCACTTTTGGAAAATGGATAGTGTTGCCGATGAGACCTTTTGGAGCGCGCGCGACGACATAGCCTGCATCAATGCCGATGTTTGTGCCGAGGCGTTCGAGCGCCATCAGGAGAAGATCGACAGGACGCGTGCCGATGGCGCAACCGCCGGGCAACGAAACGCGCGCTTCGCCCATGCGGGCGACAAGCGGCGCAAGCACCCAGAAACTCGCGCGCATTTTGGCAACGAGTTCATAAGGTGCGGTGGTGTCGACAATATCGCGCGCGGAGAGCGTAATCGTGTCGCCATTGTCGGCGAGCTGTCCAGCACGCTTGCCGCTGATGGCAGCATCGACACCGTGATTGCCGAGAATGCGCATCAGCAGGCGAACATCGGATAGGCGCGGCACGCCATGCAGCGTGAGCGTATCCCGCGAAAGCAGGCTCGCGATCATCAGTGGCAACGCAGCATTCTTCGCGCCCGAAATGGCGATGGAGCCGTTTAACTTATGCCCGCCAACGATCCTGATGCGATCCATATCTTACTCCTGCCCGCCATGTTGAGGCGCGGCCTCAGGCTCAATCTTCTCGCCCGGTTCCGCGGCGGAATTACGACGGCGACGATCCTGCGCCTTGCGGCGCTTGAGATTGTCTCTCAGCGCTGCGGCAAGCCGTCTGCGTTTGTCATCCTGCACGCCCATCTCTGACCATCCGGAACAAAGACCGATGATTCGTGCCCTGCGGCGGGCCAAGGTGGCATAGGGGAAGGGTCCGGGCGGGACAAGCGGGAATGAGCTTGAGGGGGCTTTGCCATGGTGGCGGAGCGGCAATGGCGGGAGCTCCCTTCGCCCCCCAATATCCGCTGGGTGCGCAATCCACCGCATTGCAGCCAGCGCCGAGGCATGCGATGGAGCCGGAAAAGGACGCGAGCAACTCCCCCCATGGACTATTATCGTTTCTTTTCCGATGCGTTGGATGCACTCAAGGCCGAGCGCCGCTATCGCGTTTTCGCCGATATCGAGCGGATTGTGGGCCGATTTCCGCATGCGCTGAGGCATACGCCGGAAGGCCGCAGACCTGTCATCTTGTGGTGTTCGAACGATTATCTCGGCATGGGCCAGCACCCCGCCGTGGTCGAGGCTATGGCTGAGACAGCCCGGCGCATGGGCGCGGGAGCGGGGGGCACGCGCAATATCTCCGGCAATCACCACCCGATCGTCGAGCTTGAGAACACGCTCGCGGAAAACCACGGCAAACAGGCCGCTCTGGTGATGAATTCCGGCTATATCGCGAATTGGGCCGGGATTTCGACCATCGCCAGATTGCTGCCGGATTGTTTGATCCTATCGGATTCAGGCAACCACAATTCGATGATTGAAGGGGTTCGCGCCGCCGGGCGCGAGCGCGTCATCTTCCACCACAATGATCTGACCCATCTCGAGGAATTGTTGGCACGGGCGGGGCAGAACCGTCCGAAGCTGATCGTCTTCGAAAGCGTCTATTCTATGGATGGCGATGTGGGTCCGCTGCACGCCATCTGCGATCTCGCTGCACGTTATGGCGCAATGACCTATTGCGATGAAGTCCATGCGGTCGGACTCTATGGCGACCATGGGGCCGGCTATGCCGAGGAAATCGGCGCTATGGACCGGATCGACGTCATTCAAGGAACGCTTGGCAAGGCCTATGGCGCTCATGGCGGCTATTTGGCGGGATCGTCCGTCTTGATCGATGCCGTGCGCTCCCACGCGCCGGGCTTCATCTTCTCCACGGCTATGCCGCCCGGCGTAGCGGCCGCCGCGCTCGCTTCGGTACGGCATCTGGCCCTCTCGCCTGAGGAACGCCGCCTGCATCGTCTGGCTGTCGGCCGGACCAAGATGGCGCTTGCGCAGCGCGGCCTACCCGTTCTCGCCAACGAGACCCATATCGTCCCTCTGATGGTGGGAGACAGCGCGCTCTGCAAAGCGGCATCGGACCGGCTGCTCGATACCCATGGCATCTATATCCAGCCGATCAACTATCCGACCGTGCGACGAGGCACGGAGAGGCTCCGTATCACCCCGACGCCCTTCCATGACGAACCATTGATCGGCCATCTTGCGGAATCGCTCGATGAGGTCTGGTCTTATTTTGGTCTCAACCGAGCCGAAAGAGCGGCCGCCGCGGAGTGAAAGCAGGCAGCGCCCTGAAAACAAGATTGGCGCGGTTGCGTCCCCGGAATGTCTGTGGCAAGAGGACGCGCGCTCACGGAACACCCGTCGCAACGCTGCCGTAGCTCAGTGGTAGAGCACTCCCTTGGTAAGGGAGAGGTCGAGAGTTCAATCCTCTCCGGCAGCACCATAAAATCAATGACTTACGGAACGGTAGCGCGGAGCAGTTGGCCCCGTGGTTCAATGCTGGTTCAATTCGTCGCAGTGGTTCAGTTCGGAGAATCCGATGG
>JAIYCE010000044.1 GCA_027488155.1 Hyphomicrobiales bacterium
AGCGATGGCGCTCGACAGCGGAAAATTCAATATTAACTCTCAACTCGACGCGCGCTCTGCTTTGCGTTACGGCCGTTTTAAAATCGGTGATTATCATGGGCAAAATCGTGTCATGACCGTGCCAGAAGTATTTATTCACTCATCCAATATTGGCACGGCCAAAATGGCGCTGGGTGTTGGCGTCGAGCATCATAAGGCTTTTTTGCGTAAGATGGGTCAGCTCGATCGGTTGCGCACGGAATTGCCGGAGAACGCAGAGCCGATTGTACCAGGGCGCTGGGGTGAATTGAACACGATGACTATCGCCTTTGGCCACGGCCTTGCTGTCGCGCCGCTTCAGGCGTCGATGGCAGTGAGCGCGCTCGTCAATGGCGGCTATCTCATGACGCCGTCTTTTCTGAAACAAGATGGCGACCGGCGCGCACAAGCAACGCGTGTGATCAAGCCTGAGACAAGTGAGGCGCTGCGTTATGTGATGCGGCTTAATGGCACCAAGGGCTCGGCTGCCAAATCGGCTGTGCCCGGCTATTTCGTTGGCGGCAAGACGGGAACGGCGGAAAAAGTGATCGCCGGGCGCTATGCAAAAACTCGTTTGCTCACAACGTTCATGGCGATCGTGCCGTCCGACAAGCCTCGCTACCTGTTTGTAACGCTTGTCGATGAGCCGCAGGCTTTGCCAGAAACCTATGGCTTTGCAACTGCAGGCTGGAATGCCGGCCCTATCACGGGCAAAGTAATTGAGCGCGTTGCGCCGCTGCTTGGCCTACCGCCACGCTTTGATCCGCCCGAACAGCCTTTCCCTGTTATGGCAAAGATGAATGCATGGGGTAGCAAGCCGTGAGATTGTGCGATCTCCTGCCGGGCGCGACGGACGACACACGCGCCATTGCCGGAGTGGCTCTTGACAGCCGGGCCGTTAGGCCCGGCTTTGCTTTTTTTGCGCTAGCAGGTGCAAAAGCCGATGGTAATGAATTCATCGATAAGGCGGTTGCGCAAGGTGCAACAGCAATTATCACGGAAAAAGTGCCGGATGGATGGCCCTACACGCATGTTGCATGTGTCGTTGTGCCGAACGCGCGCAAAGCTGTGGCCCGCGCTGCCGCGATCTTCTATCCACGCCAGCCGAAAATCATGGTGGCTGTCACAGGCACGAGCGGCAAAAGCTCAGTCGCAGATTTTACACGGCAGATCTTCGAACATTGTGGCTATGATTCTGCGAGCCTCGGTACGATCGGCGTTATCGCGCGCGGACAAGCGGATTACGGCGCGCTGACCACGCCGGATCCTATATCTCTGCATCATAGACTTGATGCATTATCGCACGCGGGCATCGATCATGCGGTGATGGAAGCTTCATCGCACGGGCTTGATCAATACCGGCTTGATGGCGTGCGGTTGAAAGCCGCGGCCCTCACTAATCTTTGGCGCGACCATCTCGATTATCATGCGACGATGGATGATTATTTTCACGCAAAGATGCGACTTTTCTGTGATCTTCTGCCGAAAGGTGCGCCGGCTGTCATTTATGCCGATGATGCATGGTCCACACGTGCGATGGATGTGGCACAGCAAACTGGACATCCGGTCTTCAGCGTCGGAATGCGCGGACAGACTATCCGTCTTGCCTCGCTTCAGCGCGATGGGTTTACACAAACGCTCATCCTTGAAACTGCGTCGGGTTCACACCGCGTGCGGCTCCCATTGGCAGGAGACTTTCAGGCGGCGAATGCACTGGTTGCCGCCGGTCTTGTCATGGCTTGTGGCGCCGATGAAACATCTGTTTTCAACGCCATTGCGCAATTAAAAGGAGTGCCGGGCCGTCTGGAGCCCATTGGCCATTTGAACGGCGCCCTCGCGCTTGTTGATTATGCTCACAAGCCAGAGGCCTTGGCCCATGCGCTTGATGCATTGCGGCCTTATGCGTCTGCACGCCTGATTTGTGTGTTTGGATGCGGCGGTGATCGGGACCCTGGCAAGCGTCCTATCATGGGCGAAATCGCGGCACGCAAGGCCGATGTTGTGATCGTAACGGATGACAATCCGCGGAGCGAAAATCCGGCTGCGATCCGTGCCTCGATCTTGGCGGCGGCCCCCGGTGCACGCGAGATTGGTGATCGCGCGGCGGCGATCGAGACCGCGGTCTCAATGCTCGTGCCGGGTGATGTCTTGATCGTGGCTGGCAAGGGGCATGAAACGGGGCAAATCATCGGCGAAAAAACCTTGCCCTTCTCTGATTCGGCGGTTTTGTCTGCAGCGCTTGCAGAACGGGAGACGCGCGCGTGAGCCTCTGGACACCCCAAGATGCTGCCCATGCCATGGCTGCGACAGTGACCGGCGTGCCTGCGACCATCAATGGCATTTCCATTGACACACGCACACTCGAAAACGGCGATCTCTTTTTTGCTCTTAAAGATGCGCGGGATGGTCATGATTTTGTGAGTGCAGCGCTTGCCAAAGGTGCTTCCAGTGCGGTCGTTTTGCGTTCACGGCTTAAGGAATTCGAAGGCCAAGGAGCGCTTTACGGCGTTGACGATGTGCTTGGCGCACTCGTAGCGCTTGGCCTTGCGGCGCGTGCGCGCGTCTCGGCGCGAATCGTGGCCGTTACAGGCTCGGTCGGTAAGACTGGCACAAAGGAAGCGTTGAAAGCCCTACTGTCACGGCAGGGACATACGCATGCCTCTATCGCATCCTACAACAATCATTGGGGCGTGCCGCTGACGCTAGCACGCATGCCGGCGGATACGCAGTTTGGTATTTTCGAAATCGGCATGAACCATGCGCATGAAATCACGCCATTGACGAAAATGGTACGTCCGCATGTTGCGGTGATTACTGCCATTGCGCCCGTCCATCTCGAGAATCTCGGATCGCTCGAGGCTATTGCCGAAGCCAAGGGCGAAATATTCGATGGGCTGCAACCCGACGGAACGGCCATTATTCCTGCTGATTCAGAATTCGTCGATCGCTTGGCCGCGTCTGCTATGCGTAATCACGCAGCACGAATCCTGCGTTTTGGTGAAAGTCAAAACGCCGACCTGCGCCTCATTGCATTGACACTGGATGATTTGGGCTCAGATGCAATCATCGCCATGGGTGGCACTGAATTTCCGATCCGCCTTGGCAGCCCGGGTAAGCATACGGCGCTCAACGCTCTCGCGGTGCTTGCTGCGGTTGCCGCACTTGGCGGCGATGTTGGGCAAGCGGTCGATGATTTTGCTGCTGTGATGCCGCCTTCTGGTCGTGGCGAGCGCATAATTCTCGGCGGAATCACACTGATCGACGAAAGCTACAATGCTAATCCGGCGTCCATGCGAGCGGCGTTTTCGGTGCTCGGCAGTGCGACCAAGAAGGCGCGCAAGATCGTTGCACTGGGCGACATGCTTGAACTGGGCCCCGACGAAATTGCTATGCATCGCGATCTTGCTTCCGATCTCGCACAGCATGGCATCGATCATGTTTATGCTGCCGGCGCAAGAATGAAGCATTTGTTCGATGCGCTGCCAGGCCATCAGCGCGGCGCATGGGCACCCGACGCTGCCGCGCTGACACCATATGTTCTCAACGCGCTTGAAGCTGGCGACATCATCATGATCAAGGGCTCCAACAGCAGTCGCATGAGTCAGATCGTGCGCGCAATCAAAGATAAATTCCAAAACCCACAGACGGGTGGGGGGGCGTGACATGTTGAGTTTGCTCGCTGATTACAGCGCCAATTTGAATTTCCTGAATGTGTTTCGCTATCTCACATTCCGCACAGGCGGAGCGACAGCCACCGCGCTGTTCTTCGTGTTCTTCTTCGGTCCGCGTATCATCGCCGCGCTCCGTATCAAGCAGGGCAAGGGTCAACCGATACGCACCGATGGGCCGCAAAGTCATCTTGCCAAAAAAGGTACGCCCACCATGGGCGGGTTGATGATTTTATCGGGTGTCGTTGTGTCGACGCTGCTTTGGGCTAATCCAGCTAATGCTTATGTGTGGATCGTTTTGTTCGTCACGCTTGGCTTCGGCATGATTGGTTTTTATGACGATTACCTAAAAGTGACTAAGCAATCACATAAAGGATTTTCCGGCAAAGCACGCCTTGCTGCAGAATTTGTGATAGCCGGCTTCGCGTGTTTAGCGATCATGAAGTTGGGAACCGGCAAATTGGCCTCCGGTCTGGCTTTGCCTTTCTTCAAGGACATTGTGATCGATCTTGGCATTTTCTTCGTAGCGTTCGGTGCATTTGTCATCGTGTCGGCTGGTAATTCTGTTAACCTCACAGATGGGCTCGATGGGCTTGCGATCGTGCCCGTGATGATTGCTGCTGCAACGTTTGGCTTCATTGCATACCTCGCAGGCAACGTGGTCTTCTCCAATTATCTGCAGATCCATTACACGCCCGGGACAGGCGAACTTGCAGTCGTCTGCGGTGCGTTGATCGGTGCCGGCATCGGCTTTCTCTGGTTTAATGCGCCGCCTGCGCAGATTTTTATGGGTGATACCGGTTCGCTTGCCTTGGGCGGACTGCTCGGAACTATCGCCGTTGCAACGAAGCATGAAATTGTACTCGCTATTGTTGGCGGACTTTTCGTGCTCGAGGCTTTGTCGGTCATCATTCAGGTCGCATCTTTCAAACTGACGGGCAGACGTGTCTTTCGTATGGCGCCCTTGCATCATCATTTCGAGCAACTTGGCTGGTCGGAGCCGCAGGTCGTCGTGCGTTTTTGGATCATCGCTGTTGTGCTTGCCTTGGTCGGTCTCTCAACACTGAAGCTACGGTGACATGACGCCGGTATACGCTTTTAAAGGACAGCGCGTCGCGCTCTTCGGCCTCGGCGGTTCGGGGCTTGCGACGGCACGTGCGCTGAAGGCGGGTGGTGCAGACGTCGTCTCATGGGATGATAATGAAGGCGCGCGCACAAAGGCGCTGGCAGAAGGGCTTGCTGTCGTTGATCTCGCGCAGGTCGATTTCTTAAATTTTGTTGCGCTCATTCTCGCACCAGGTGTGCCGCTGACACATCCAGAGCCACATTGGACGGTGAAACGCGCACAGGTGGCAGATATCCCGGTGATCGGTGATATTGAATTGTTCTGCCGTGAACGGGCGCGGCTTGCACCCGACGCACCTTTTGTCGCTATCACTGGTACCAATGGCAAATCGACGACAACGGCACTCATTGCCCATGTGATGAAAGTGGCCGGTTTTGATGTGCAGATGGGCGGGAATATCGGTACGGCAATTCTCTCGCTTGCGCCGCCGGCATCGGACCGCGTGCACGTTATCGAATGCTCATCCTATCAAATTGACCTTGCACCATCGCTCTCACCGAGCGTCGGTATTCTCTTGAATGTTACGCCCGATCATCTCGAGCGACATGGTGTTATGGAAAACTATGCGGCGGTTAAGGAACGGCTCGTCGCCAAAGCAGATCATGCCATTATCGGCGTCGACGATGATTGGTGTCGCGCAATCGCCCAGCGTCTAAAGTTGCCTGTCACCATTTCGGTCGAACGCGTTCTGCCACATGGGTACTCCTATGAGGATGGTTTCATTCTGCGCAATGGTGCACGCGCTTTCGATCTTAATGGGATTGGCTCTTTGCGGGGCGCGCATAATGGACAGAATGCCGCTGCGGCCATTGCAGCTGCCGGGGCTCTGGGAGTTGACGACGCAACCATCCTACGCGGTTTAAAGAGTTTCCCGGGTCTTGCCCACCGCATGGAGCAGGTGGGCCGGGTCGGTTCGGTTCTCTTTATCAATGATTCAAAGGCAACGAATGCCGATGCCACGGAAAAGGCGCTTCTCGCCATTCCGCGCGATATCTTTTGGATCTGCGGTGGGGTTCCGAAAGAAGGTGGAATAGCGCCGCTTGCACCGTTGTTCGGTCGCGTGCGTGCTGCCTTTCTGATCGGGCAAGCCAGCGAGGATTTTGCCAAAACGCTGGGGCCTGTGCCACATCGCTTTTGCAGCGATCTCGACACGGCGGTGCAGCACGCGACCCAAGCTGCGCAAGAGTCGGGCGCTGAAGCGCCAGTTGTATTGCTCTCGCCCGCCTGTGCATCCTTCGATCAATATCGTAATTTCGAGCTTCGTGGCGCGCATTTTCGTGCGCTTGTCGAGCAACTTCCCGGTTTTCGTCCAATGGCAGAGGTCTAGGCCATGGTATCCCGTGCTGAACGTTCACCTTTTTCCGATTGGTGGTGGACTGTCGATCGTATTCTGCTTGCAGTCATCGGCATCTTAATGATGACAGGGATTGTTCTTGCTATGGCGGGCAGCCCTCCCGTTGCTGAACGTCTCGGCCTTCCAACATTCCATTTCGTTCATCGGCAGGTTTTCTATCTCGCACCTGCAGTGATCGTCATGCTGGTGGCAAGCTTTCTGTCGCCTCGCTATGTGCGGCGAGCGGCGCTCGCGGTTTATCTTATGGGCATGGCGCTTGTGATCGCGGCGATCCTGTTTGGCGTTGAAGTGAAAGGTGCGAAACGTTGGATCAGTTTAGCCGGCGTTAGCATTCAGCCATCGGAATTCGTCAAGCCTGCTTTCGTTATTCTGGTGGCATGGGCCTTTTCGGAGGGAGCTGTGCGACGCGACATGCCGGGGACATTTCTCGGTTTCGTCCTTCTTGTTTGCACAACAATTCCCTTGGTGCTGCAGCCCGATTTTGGTCAGACGATGCTTCTCGGGATTGTTTGGGCAGGAATGCTTTTCGTCGCGGGTTTATCGCTGTTCTGGGTTTTGTTCCTGATTGCTGGCATCGGCGTGGCTGTTGCAGGCGCATACAAGTTTCTGCCTCATGTCACGGGGCGCATCAATCGCTTCCTCGATCCTCAGTCGGGCGATACGTTTCAGGTCGATAATGCGCTCGATAGTTTTGCGCAGGGCGGCTGGTTGGGAAAAGGGCCGGGTGAGGGCACTGTAAAACGCATTCTGCCCGATAGTCACACCGATTTTATCTTCGCAGTGACAGCAGAAGAATTCGGCATCATTGTCTGCCTCATCATCCTGCTCTTGTTCACATTTGTTGTGTTGCGCGGCATGGCGCTTGCGCGCCGTAACGAAGAACCGTTCTGTCGTCTTGCGGCGATGGGATTGATCATGCTGTTCGGCCTGCAATCGGTCATCAATATGGCAGTCAATGTGCACCTCATTCCTGCAAAGGGGATGACGCTTCCCTTCATTTCGTATGGCGGTTCGTCCTTGATTTCGCTAGCGCTTGGCATGGGTTTTCTACTTGCCGTCACGCGGCGGCGCTCGCGAGCGGAATTCTACGATCGGATCGTGCAAGGAGCGCGCCGTTGACTGCGCCACTCGTGTTTTTGTGCGCCGGTGGAACGGGAGGGCATTTGTTCCCTGCTGAAGCCTTGGCACACGCACTCAAACCGATGGGTTTTCGGATCGGCCTCGTCACCGATGAGC
Source organism: Hyphomicrobiales bacterium (assembly GCA_027488155.1). GTDB lineage: Bacteria > Pseudomonadota > Alphaproteobacteria > Rhizobiales > Beijerinckiaceae > TNE-4. The sequence goes on from JAIYCE010000044.1 coordinate 7,403, forward strand.
GCGCTTTAGCCTATGCGAAAGATTTTCCTGCTGACGAAATTCACGGCGTTGCCTCGGCGACATTTGGGTCGCGTTCGCCGGTGGCGCTGGCGCAAAGCGCGTTTAAGCTGTTCAAGGGCTTCACGCAATCGCTCTTGCTGATCCGTCATCGCAAGCCTGCCGTTTTAGTCGGGTTTGGCGGTTATCCCACCTTGCCGCCTGCTGTTGCGGCCTCCGTTTTAAGCACCAAGCTCGTTTTGCATGAGCAAAATGGCGTGATGGGCCGGGCCAATCGTGCTCTTGCCAGTCGCGCGACGATGATCGCGACAGGCTTTCCGCTTGTGCGCGGAGTTAAACCAGAATGGCGCAGCAAGATGCTGCATGTCGGCAATCCTGTGCGGCCCGCTGTGCTGGAAGCGTCGGGGATTCCTTATCCCTCTACCGCGCTCGGCTTCCGTTTTTCGCTGCTGGTGTTTGGCGGCAGTCAGGGTGCGCGGGTCATGAGCGACGTTGTACCGGCCGCGTTAGCAGCGCTGCCGGCGGAAGCGCGCGCGCGGCTTCATGTCGTTCAGCAAGCGCGGCCGGAAGATATCGCCCGTGTCGAAACGATCTATGAGGCCGCGGGAATTGCAGCTGAGATTGCGCCCTTCTTCAAGGATTTACCGCAACGCATGGCGGCAGCCCATCTCGTGGTGGCCCGCTCGGGCGCTTCGACCGTGGCCGAACTCGGCGTGATTGGTCGCCCTGCTCTGCTTGTGCCGCTGCCACATTCGCTCGATGGCGATCAGGCCGCGAACGCGACTCAGTTTGCGGCCTGTGGCGCCGCCACGCTTGTTCCGCAAAGTGAATTCGACGGATCACAGCTGCGTTCGATGATTGTGGAAGCACTGAACGAACCGATGGGCTTGACCCGCGCTGCAGACGCCGCCAAAAGCGCCGGTATTCCCGATGCGGCCGACAGGTTGGCCCAGAAAATCGCACAGTTGATCGGTGTTGAGGATAAGCGCCCATGAAACTTCCTGCCGAACTTGGCCCGATTCATTTTGTCGGCATTGGCGGCATCGGCATGTCCGGCATTGCCGAAGTGCTACACAATCTCGGCTATGTCGTGCAGGGCTCTGACGCATCTGATAATGCGAATGTGAAACGGCTGCGCGAAAAAGGCATTCAGGTCGAGGTCGGTCATCGGCCTGAGAATGTTGGCAAGGCGGCTGTTGTGGTCGTGTCCACGGCGATCAGGCGCGACAATCCGGAATTGATGGCGGCACGCGAGCGGCGTATCCCTGTCGTCCGCCGTGCCGAGATGCTCGCCGAATTAATGCGGTTGAAGCAATGCGTTGCGATCGCGGGAACGCATGGCAAAACGACAACGACATCGCTTGTGGCGACGTTGCTTGATGCTGGTCATTTTGATCCTACCGTCATCAATGGCGGTATTATTAATGCTTATGGCACCAACGCACGCTTAGGGGCTGGCGATTGGATGGTGGTCGAAGCCGATGAATCGGATGGTACATTCCTGAAATTGCCAGCCGATGTCGCGATTGTTACGAATATCGATCCCGAACATCTTGATCATTTCCATACTTTCGATGCGATCAAGGATGCGTTTCGAGCCTTCGTCGAAAATCTACCCTTCTACGGTTTTGCAGTGATGTGTCTCGACCATCCCACCGTGCAAGATCTCGTCGGCAAAATCGAGGATCGTCGTGTCATCACCTATGGTGAAAATCCGCAGGCGGATGTACGTTTATTAGGCGTGGATTTGCGCGGCGGCGTGTGTCGTTTCGCGATTGAAATTCGCGACCGCAAGACGCAACAGGTTACGCGTGTTGACGATCTCGTGCTGCCGATGCCGGGTCATCACAACGCGCTTAATGCCACGGCTGCGATTGCGGTGGCCTATCATCTGGGGATGAAGCCTGAACTCATTCGCGAAGCGCTGAAGAATTTCGGCGGCGTGAAGAGACGCTTTACCAAGACGGGCGAATGGAAGGGCGTCACGATTTTTGACGATTATGGTCATCACCCTGTCGAGATTGCCGCCGTGCTGCGCGCGGCGCGTGCCTCTACGGCAGGGCAGGTTATCGCCGTTGTTCAGCCGCATCGTTATACGCGTCTTCAATCGCTGTTCGATCAATTCGCGACCTGTTTCAACGATGCCGATGCCGTGATCGTTGCCGATGTCTATGCGGCAGGCGAACAGCCGATGGCTGGTATCGACCGCGATCATCTCGTGCAGGCCATCAAAGCACATGGACATCGCAATGCGCTCGCGCTCGATAATCCGGCAGCGCTTTCTGGTATCGTGCGCGGGTTGGCGCGGCCGGGTGATTATGTCGTCTGCCTTGGCGCGGGCACCATCACGCAATGGGCCTATGCGCTGCCGGGCGAATTGAACGGCGCAGCCTGATGGCAAGTGCGCGCTTCGTTCAGCTTAAGGCACAGCTCGAAGGCCGTTTTCGCGGCACGCTCTCAGCCGATGCGCCGCTCGCACCCTTCAGTTGGTTTCGCTGCGGCGGAATGGCGGAAGCCTTAGCGGAGCCACAAGATGAGTCGGATCTCGCTCTTTTGCTCGCCGCGACTCATTCTGAGTGGGATGTGCTTGTTCTGGGCCTCGGCTCCAATCTGCTCGTCCGCGATGGCGGATTCCCGGGCCTGGCTATTTGGCTCGGTAGGGGTTTTCAAAACTTAACAGCGGATGGCGCGACACGTATTCGTGCGGGTGCGGGTTTGGCCGATGTGAAAGTGGCGCGCTTTGCAGCTGAGCGCGGGTTGGCAGGGTTCTCTTTTCTACGCGGCATTCCAGGCACGATCGGTGGGGCTTTGCGTATGAATGGCGGCGCTTACGGTGGCGAGGTGGCGCAGATCTTCGTGGCCGCACGTGGACTCGATCGCCTTGGAAAGACTCATGAATTCGATTTGGCGGCGATGGATTTCAGCTACCGCCATTGCGGCGTGGACGATGACATTATCTTTACCGAGGCCTTATTCGAAGGTCGCTCTGGTGACGCAGAGTCAATTCTTGCCGAGATGAATGCGATCACCGAAGCGCGCGGGGCGACGCAACCTGTCAATACACGCACGGGCGGCTCCACATTTAAGAATCCACCGGGAGCGAAAGCGTGGGAATTGATCGACAAAGCAGGGTGTCGCGGACTCATTTTGGGCGGCGCTCAGGTCTCGGAGCTGCATTGTAATTTTCTGATTGCCTCACCCGGTGCACGTGCAGCTGACATTGAGGCGCTTGGCGAAGAGGTTCGCAAACGAGTCTTCGATGCAACAGGCGTCACGCTTGAATGGGAAATTCGAAGAGTGGGCTTGCCATAAGGGGGGCAAATCAGCGACCTCTAGTGAAGTGATTCGCAAACGCGCCGAAAGAGCCTGTTAAGAATCCGTCGCGCTGGGGGTGGAAGATGGCAAAACACGTCGCGGTGTTATTCGGTGGACTCTCCGCCGAACGCGAAGTGTCGCTGAATTCCGGCGAAGCCTGTGCCCGTGCGCTTGAGGAGCGTGGCTTCAAAGTCACCCGCGTCGATGTCGGACGCGATGTCTCAGCCGTTCTATCCGCCTTGAGACCCGATGTGTGCTTCAATGCACTGCATGGTCGTTTCGGCGAAGATGGGGTCATGCAGGGCATTCTTGAGATGCTGCAGATTCCTTATACGCATTCTGGCGTGCTCGCGTCAGCGCTTGCGATGCAGAAGGACCGTGCCAAGGCTGTGATGGCGGCTGCCGGCATACCGGTCGCGCAGGGTATTACGGTATCGCGCTTCGAAGCTGCCAAAACCCATCAATTGCCGCCGCCCTATGTGGTGAAGCCGGTTAATGAAGGCTCGTCGGTCGGGGTGGTGATCGTGCGCGAAGATCGCTCTCACCCGCCGCAGGAAGTAGCACGGGCCGATTGGCCGCATGGCGATCAGGTGTTGGTCGAAACCTATGTCGCCGGGCGCGAACTGACCTGTGCCGTCGTGAAAGGTAAGCCCACCGAGATCATCGAAATCCGTTCCTCGGCCGGTCTCTTCTACGATTATGAATCAAAATACGCCAAAGGCGGCTCAATCCACGTCTTGGCGACAGAAATTAAACCAAAAATTTACCAAGAGGTCCAAAAACTAACCCTGATGGCGCATGAGGCACTCGGCTGCCGCGGGGTAAGCCGTGCAGACTTCCGATATGACGATCGCCCGGAGGGAACCGGTGCTCTCGTCTGTCTTGAAGTTAACACACAGCCCGGCATGACCGAGACGTCTTTGGTGCCAGAACTCGCGGCCCATGCGGGCTATTCGTTTGGTGAGCTAGTGGTATGGATGGTGGAGGACGCCTCCTGCGATCGATGAGCGGTTCGCTCATGCCTACTGTACTGCGTTCATCGCATGCAGGCGCGCATGTCGCCGCCTTTCCGACCGCCAAGGGTTTCGACCCGGGCCCGCGTGAGCGGGGCCCGCGGCGCCGCGCATTCGTGGTCAAGCCGATTGAGCAGCGTTTGCCACGCGGGCTTGGCACTTTTCTCACGCTCGGTCTTTTCGCTGCCACCATCGGCTACGGAATCATCCGCGGTGGCCATTATGACGCCCTCGTGAATGCGTTCGGGCCACCCGATGTGGCGATTGCGCGTGCATCCGGCTTTGGACTTGATCGCATCACGATTACGGGTCTCAACGCACTGACTGCACGTGAAGTGTTGTACACTGCCGGTATCGATGCGCACGATTCCTTGTTTTCCGTTGATGCCGAAGCTGTGCGGGCGCGTCTGCTTGCGATGCCGCTGGTGCGTGAGGCGACCGTCCGCAAATTATTCCCCGATGGTTTGCAGATCACGCTTGTCGAGCGCGAGCCTTACGCGCTCTGGCAGCGCCAGGGTGAGGTTTTCGTCATCAGTGCCGATGGCAAGCCTATCGACACGCTACGCGACGAGCGGTTCTTAAGTTTGCCATTGGTTGTCGGCGAAGGTGCCAATGAGCGCGCTGTCGCTTTTGCGAAGCTGCTCGAAGCGCAACCTACGCTGAAGCCACATATCCGCGCCGGCATTCTTGTCGGTCAGCGCCGCTGGACATTGAAGCTCGACAATGGAATCGACGTTCGCCTCCCAGAAGATGATGTCGATGCAGCGTTGTCCCGTCTTGCCACGCTGATCAAAGACAGGGTTCTGCTCGATAAAGAGGTGCTCTCGGTCGATCTGCGTAAGGCCGATCGTGTCGTGCTGCGTTTGACGGAAGAAGGCGCTGCTGCGCTCGCCGAAGCGCAAAAATCAAAATCCAAAGGGAAGGGGAACGCGACGTGAGTTTTCGCCGCACCAGCCTGACCCCCCGCATGAAGCCGCTCTCTGCGCGCAAGAATGCAATCCTGTCTGTACTTGATGTTGGTACGAGTAAGGTCGTCTGTCTTGTGGCACGGCTTGATCCGGTGCCCGAAAGCGACACGTTACGCGGCCGCACGCACAAGGCGCAGATCATCGGCATCGGGCATCAGCGCTCGCGCGGTCTCAAGGGCGGTGCCATCGTCGATCTCGAAGCGGCGGAACAATCGATCCGTCTTGCTGTCGATGCAGCGGAGCGTATGGCCAAGGTCGAAATCCGTTCGCTCATTCTCAACATGACCGGCGGACGCCTTTCGTCCGAATCTTATCACGCAGAAATTCCCTTGCGTGGCGCTGCGGTCGGCCAACATGAGATGAACCGTGTGCTCGAGGCGGCGAGCCATACGGGCGCGAGACCGGGCCGTACTATTCTACATTCGTTGCCGACGGGCTACGCGCTTGATCAGATCAAGGGCATTCGCGATCCGCATGGCATGGTTGGCGAGAAACTTGGCGTCGACATGCATCTGATCACATCGGATCAGAATGCTGTCCGCAATCTGATGCTCGCTGTCGAGCGTTGCCATATCGGTGTCGAAGCGGTTGTCGCGAGCCCTTACGCAGCGGGTCTGTCTGCACTTGTCGACGATGAAGCCGATATGGGTGTTGTTGTTGTCGATTGCGGTGGCGGCACGACAAGCTTCGGCGTGTTCGCGCAAGGGGCAATCGTGCATGCCGATGCCGTTGCGGTTGGCGGCAACCACATCACAATGGATATTGCGCGCGGACTCTCGACGACGCTGACACATGCGGAACGTCTGAAGACGCTTTATGGATCGACGATTGCGACGGCATCCGATGATCGTGAGATGATCGCGGTGGCATCCGTCGATGAAGATGATCGCGATGCAGTCAATCATGTGCCGAAATCCCATCTCGTGCGGATCATGAAGCCGCGCGTTGAAGAAATTCTCGAATTCGTGCGCGACCGGTTGAAGTCAGCAGGTTTCGGTACGGAGGCCGGACGCCGCATCGTTTTGACGGGCGGCGGTGCGCAATTGACCGGCATGGCTGATCTCACGCGGCAGGTTCTCTCCAAGCAGGTGCGCATCGGTCGCCCGCTCGGTGTGCAGGGTCTGCCCGAAGCGGCGCGTGGGCCGTCTTTCGCGGCGCCGGTCGGTCTTCTCGTTTATCCGCAGGTCGCATCGCTCGAACATTTCGAGCCGCGCTCGGCGGGGTTCATGCAGGCCACGGGTACAGACGGCTATTTCAGCCGGATGGGCCGGTGGTTCCGAGATAGTTTCTGAAGGTGAAATGATCCGGTGCGGCGACCGGATCTGAATGACAACACGGGTACCGGCGGGTGCCACAAAGAGAGGCGAGTACAATGACGATCAATCTCAAGGTTCCGGATATCCGCGAGCTGAAACCTCGGATCACCGTGTTCGGTGTGGGCGGTGCTGGTGGTAATGCCGTCAACAACATGATCGAGCTCGGTCTGCAGGGTTGCGAATTCGTCGTCGGCAATACGGATGCGCAGGCGCTGACCTCTTCGAAGGCGCACCGCGTGATCCAGATGGGCCTGCAGGTCACCGAAGGATTGGGGGCAGGTTCGCAGCCGGAAATCGGCCAGGCCGCCGCTGAAGAAGTCATCGACGAAATCCGCGATCAGCTTGCCGGCGCGCATATGGTGTTCGTTACCGCCGGCATGGGCGGCGGCACCGGCACGGGTGCTGCACCTGTCGTGGCGCGGGCCGCACGCGATATGGGGATTCTCACGGTTGGCGTCGTGACAAAGCCGTTTCAGTTCGAAGGCACCCGCCGCATGCGCCTCGCGGATCAGGGTATCGAAGAGCTGCAGAAATCGGTCGACACGCTCATCATCATCCCGAACCAGAATCTGTTTCGTATCGCCAATGAACAGACCACGTTCGCAGATGCGTTCGCGATGGCCGATAAGGTTCTCTATTCGGGCGTTGCGTGCATCACCGATCTGATGGTGAAGGAAGGTCTGATCAATCTCGACTTCGCCGACGTGCGCGCTGTCATGCGCGAAATGGGTAAGGCGATGATGGGTACAGGCGAAGCCACCGGCGAAAAGCGCGCCATGCGCGCGGCCGAAGCGGCGATCGCCAATCCGCTGCTCGACGATGTCTGCATGAAGGGGGCGCGCGGCCTTTTGATTTCCATCACTGGCGGCGCCGATCTTACACTTTATGAAGTCGACGAAGCCGCAACCCGCATTCGCGAGGAAGTCGATCCGGAAGCGAATGTTATCTTCGGCGCAACACGCGATGACTCGCTCGAAGGCATTGTTCGTGTTTCGGTTGTCGCTACAGGCATCGATCACGAAGACATCATGGCGCGCCTGAACCCGGGCCGTACGGAAGAACGCATCGTCGCTACGGCTGAGCGCCTCCGTGCAATCACCGCGCAGCAGGCGCAACAGCCTGCCGTTCGCCCAGTGATGCCTTTGGCTGCTCCCGCTGCGCCCGCCGTCGAACCGCAATGGCGTCAGCCCGAGCCGGTGGCCGTCCAGCAGCCTGCGCCGCAACCGGTCATGCACCAGCCACAGCATCAGCCTGCGCCGCAGCCGATGATGCGCAGCGATGTGACGGTCCGTCCCGCCGCTCCGAAGATGAACTATGAGGCGGCGCCGGTGCAGCAACCCGTCTCACATCACCCTGAGCCTGCGCCCTACATGCAGGCCGGGCAGTTCGTGCCGCCCGCGCCGGAACAGCCGATGCGTCCAGCGCAGATGCCAAACATCGCCGATTTCCCGCCAGTGGCCCAGCGCCAGTTCGAACAGGCGCGCGAGCCGATCGCGGCTCCTGTGGAAAAAAAGCGCACCTCGCTACTCGACCGCCTGACAGCGGCTGGCTTCGGCCGCCGCGCCGAGCCGGAAACGCCGGCGCCGCAGCCGGTGCGTATGCAGCAGCCGCAGCAGCCTGTGCCGCAAGCGCAACCTTTGCCGCAAGCCGCTCCTGCGGCTCAGGAATTCGCTAAGCGTGCAGCGCCTGCTCCGCGCCCGCAGCAGCGACTCACGGAAGACGATCAGCTCGAAATCCCGGCCTTCCTGCGCCGCCAATCGAACTGACCCGATAACCTATTGGAAGTTGCAAAGCCCGGGGTCATGCACCCCGGGCTTTTTCTTAACTATCTGTTAAACTTGGCAAAATCACTGTTTCAAAGAAGCGCGGCTTTGTAACAAAGCGATAGAAAGCGTGATTTGGCCTAAGGGGGTCGCGCGCGTATTGTCCGGCCTCAATTCGGGGCGGGCTCGTGAAGGGCAGGCGGTGTCTTAGCCGCAAACGTTCCCAGGGGGTTAAACCCCAAGGCTCCGCCGCGGTTCTCCGGGCGGCGGATAAGAGGACGGAACGCATGGCCTTCACCAGCCAAACCACGCTTGCCCAGCGCGTCGAAGTTACAGGCATCGGCGTCCATTCAGGCAAGCCTGCTTCTTTAATCCTGCACCCGGCGGAAGCTAATTCGGGGATCGTTTTTCTTCGCACTGGGTTGCCCGGCGGCAATGATCGTCTGATCCCGGCGCGGCACACCCTCGTCAGCGCGACGGAGCTTTGCACCATTGTCGGCGATGTCGCCACCGGTTCGGTTTCGACGATCGAGCATCTGCTCGCCGCGCTCGCCGGTTTGGGGATCGACAATGTTTTGATCGAAATTGATGGTCCTGAAGTACCGATCATGGATGGCAGTGCGGCGCCTTTCGTCGAGGCTATCGACAGCGCGGGCATTCGCCGGCAGGTGGCGGCCCGCCGCTATCTCCGTGTTCTGAAAACGGTGCGCGTGCAGCAAGGCCGTGCTTGGGCGGAACTGCATCCGCATGCCCGGGGCTTCCGCCTCGAAGTCGAGATTGATTTCGATACGAAGGCGATCGGTCGGCAGAAGACCTCAATCAATCTCGATCCACAGTCCTTCCGCAAGGATTTGGCTAGGGCCCGTACATTTGGCTTCATGTGCGATGTCGAAAAGCTCTGGAAGGCTGGGTTTGCGCTCGGTGCTTCGCTCGACAATACCGTGGCGCTCGGGGACGACGCTGTTGTCAATCCGGAAGGTACGCGCTGGCCTGACGAATTCTCCCGCCATAAGACGCTCGATGCGGTGGGCGATCTCGCTTTGGCCGGAGCGCCGATCCTTGGCCTCTATCGCTCCTATATGGGAGGCCATCGGCTTAACTTCTCGATCCTTGAGGCGTTGTTTGCCGACCGTTCGGCCTATGCCTTTGTCGAGGAAGGTCGCCGCGAGACGGGGCATGCCGAAATCGGCGTCCGTGTAGCCGCCTATGCGGCACAGAACGATTGATTGCTGCCTTCACCGCGCCGCAATCCCCCGGCCTCTATGGAATTATGCCCTTCAATCGAGTATGAGGGCTGTCTGTAGGCTGCCGAGGCAGAGTTCCGACCGGAGGATCAAGGATTGATGCGCGCCGACCGTTTTTCGACGAGGCTTTTCCGCGCCGGACTTTTGGTCCTTGCCATGATGCCGCTTGCTGCCTGCGACACGATCTCGAGCCTCAACCCGTTCGATAAGCCGGAGGTATACAAGCCCGAGATCAAGCCGACCATCCCAGCCGAACAGCTCTACAATGAAGGCCTCGCCTATGTAGACAAGAAGGAATTCGAAGGCGCCGCGAAACGCTTTGGCGAACTCGACAAGGCCTATCCCTTCTCCGTTTGGTCACAACGCGCGCTGTTGATGCAAACCTACGCCAATTTTGAGGCCCGCAATTACGACGAGGCAATTGCAGCCGGAAGACGCTATCTCGGGCTGCACCCTGCCAGCCCCGAAGCGGCTTATGCGGCCTATCTCGTGGGGCAATCCTATTATAACCAGATCCCGGATACGACGCGCGATCAGGAGCGCTCGGAAAAGGCGCTGCTTGCCTTCCAAGAAGTGGTGCAGCGCTGGCCAAAATCCGAATATGCGGCAGATGCCAAATTCAAGATGAATGTGGTGAAGGATCAGCTCGCCGGACGCGAAATGAATGTCGGCCGCTATTATTTAAAGAAGCGCAATTACCCGGCCGCGATTAACCGCTTCCGTGTGGTGGTGGCGCAATTCCAGCAGACCAACCAGATTGAAGAGGCGCTGGCGCGTCTGACCGAGGCCTATCTGGCACTGGGTGTGATCGGCGAAGCGGAGACGGCCGCTGCCGTGCTCGGCCATAACTTCCCTGACTCGCCTTGGTACAAGGACGCCTTCAGCCTCCTGCAATCGCGCGGCCTCGCGCCACGGGAGAGCGGCGATTCCTGGATCACGAAGGCCTTCAAATCGGTGGGAATGGGCTAATCCACGTCCATCCCCACTCCGTTAGGGCTTAAGGCCTTCTCCGGCTTGATTTCAGCGGCTTGTGCGCGACCTATAGTCGGGCAGGATTCAGCCCATGCTCGTACAGCTTTCGATTCGCGATATCGTCCTGATCGACCGCCTCGACCTCGCTCTCGAGGACGGGCTCAGTGTGCTGACCGGTGAGACCGGCGCAGGCAAATCGATCCTGCTCGATGCGTTTGCTCTGGCGCTGGGTGCCCGGGGCGACGGTTCGCTCGTCCGCCACGGACAGGCGCAAGGGCAGGTAACGGCCGTTTTCCAACTGGCATCGGACCATCCGGCGCACGCCCTTCTGCAACAGAACGATATTCCCGACGATGGTGACGTTATCCTGCGCCGTGTGCAGATGGCCGATGGGCGCACGCGCGCGCTCATCAACGATCAGCCTGTCTCGGTACAAGCGTTGCGTGCGATCGGTGCAACCCTCGTTGAAATTCACGGCCAGCATGACGACCGCGCACTGACCGATCCGGCGGCCCATCGCGCATTGCTCGATGCCTTTGCCGGCCATGGGCCGAAATTGAAGAAACTTGCAGCAGCTCATGCGGCTTGGCGCGATGCGCGCGATGCGCGCGATGCTTTGGCCGAGCGGATTGCAACCGCACGGCGCGAAGCGGATTATCTGCGCCATTCTTTCGCCGAGCTCGATAAGCTTGCACCTGAGGTGGGCGAAGAACAATTTCTTGCTGAAAAACGACAATTAATGATGGGCGCTGAAAAGATCATTGCCGACATTAATGATGCGCATGACGCAGTGGCGGGCGAAGCATCGCCCATTCCTGCCCTCTCTTCGGCTATGCGTCGGCTCGAACGGCGCGCAGCGCAAACGCCGCAATTGGTGGCAGCCAGTGTGAAGGCGCTGGAGGATTCGCTGCAAGCTTTGGAGCTTGCGCGCGATGCCCTCGAACAGGCGCAGCGCGATGCCGATTTCGATCCGCGCGAATTGGAGCGTGTGGAAGAGCGCTTGTTTGCACTGCGTGCAGCCGCTCGCAAATACAATGTATTGCCCGACGACCTTGCCGCCTTACGCGATAAATTCGCGGGTGATCTCGAACAGCTCGATGCGGGCGAGCGCAATATGACAGAGCTCGAAGCCGCCGTCCTAGCGACTGAAGCCGATTACAAGGCGCAAGCGCAGGCGCTGAGTGCCGCACGGGTCAAGGTTGCAAAAGCGCTTGAGAAAGCGGTGGCGGCAGAATTGCCGCCGTTGAAGCTTGAGCGAGCGCGTTTCATGGTGAACATCGAAACCGATCCTGCAAGCCGCGCCGCCGATGGGCAGGACCGGATCGAATTTTGGGTTGAAACAAATCCTGGAACCCGCCCCGGCCCAATGCTGAAAGTTGCCTCAGGCGGCGAGCTTTCTCGTTTTCTGCTGGCGTTGAAAGTCTGCCTTGCTGATCGCGGTTCCGCACCAACCTTGGTGTTCGACGAAATCGATACGGGCGTTGGCGGCGCAGTTGCAGACGCTATCGGTCAACGTCTTGCGCGGCTTTCCCACGGTGTGCAGGTTTTGGCTGTTACCCATGCGCCGCAAGTGGCGGCGCGCGCGAAGTGCCATTTTCTGATCGCGAAAGATCTGGCGAAAGATAAGGGCGCAGCACAACGTGTAGCTACACGGGTGAATATCATAGCCGACGAGCATCGCCGCGAGGAGATCGCGCGCATGTTGGCGGGCGCAAGAATAACCGACGAAGCGCGCGCGGCCGCGTCGAAACTGCTCGAAGGGGCGCATTGATGCCACGCGGGAAGAAGCCACAGGCGGAAGCGTCGCTTTCGCCGATCGAAGCGCATGCTGAATATCGCCGCTTGGCCGATGAAATTGCTGATCATGATCGCCGCTATCATCAGGAAGACGCGCCCATTATTTCGGATGCCGCATACGATTCAATGCGGCGTCAACTCGAAGCCTTGGAAGCCGCGTTCCCTGAGTTGAAAAGCAAGGCGAATGCTTCGCGCCAGGTTGGTGCTAAGCCGCTTGAGAAATTCGGCAAGGTAAAGCATCGCGTGCCGATGCTGTCGCTGGCTAACGTCTTCACCGACGAGGAAGCAGAGGAATTTGTCGAGCGCGTGCGGCGCTTTCTCGATTGGGCGGATGGCAAAGCGATTGCTTTTACCGCTGAGCCCAAAATCGACGGGCTTTCGTGTGCGCTACGGTATGAACAAGGCGAACTTGTTGTGGCGGCAACGCGCGGAGATGGGGAGGAAGGCGAAAACGTCACGGCGAATGTGCGCGCCATCAAAGCCGTTCCGCATCGTTTGAGCGGCGATGTTCCCGCCGTGCTCGAAGTGCGCGGCGAAATCTATATGGACAAGAGTGAATTTGCTGCGCTCAACGCAAGACAGGAAGCGGAGGGCAAGCCTATTTTCGCCAATCCTCGCAATGCGGCGGCCGGCTCTCTGCGTCAGCTTGATCCGAAGGTAACGGCATCGCGCCCGCTGCATTTCTTCGCCTATGCTTGGGGTGAAATCGAAGGCGACATGCCAGCCGATACGCAAGCCGGGATGGTGGCAGCCTTCAAGCGAATGGGCTTTCCGACCAACCGTTTGATGAAACGCTGTGAGACTTTGGATGACATGCTCGCCGTTTATCGTAGCATCGAGGCCCAGCGTGCATCGCTGCCGTATGATATCGATGGCGTCGTCTATAAGGTTGATGATTTAGCATTGCAGCGGCGGCTCGGTTTCATTTCGCGTTCGCCGCGTTGGGCAACCGCGCATAAGTTTCCAGCTGAGAAAGCCACGACGACCTTGCTCGATATCGATATTCAGGTTGGCCGGACTGGCGCGCTGACGCCGGTGGCAAAGCTCGAGCCTGTGACCGTTGGTGGCGTTGTCGTATCGAACGCTACGTTGCACAATGAAGATGAGATTGCGCGTAAGGATGTCCGCGTTGGTGACACGGTTATCGTGCAGCGTGCGGGTGATGTAATCCCGCAAATTCTCGGCTTCGTGCCTGAGAAGCGGCCGCACAATGCAAAGCCTTATCAGTTTCCGTCCCTGTGTCCGATCTGCGGTAGCCATGCGGTGCGTGAGGCCGATCCAAAAACCGGTGAACTCGAAGCTGTGCGTCGTTGTACGGGCGGGCTTGTCTGCCCGGCGCAGGCAATCGAACGTCTGCGGCATTTCGTATCGCGCGATGCCTTCGATATCGAAGGTCTCGGTGAAAAGCAGATTGAGGCCTTTTATCGCGATGGGCTAATTGCACGGCCGCAAGACATATTCACCCTCGAAGCGCGCGATGCACGGTCTTTGAAGAAGCTCAAAGATCGTGAAGGCATGGGCGAAACCTCGGCGCGTAATCTGTTTGCCGCCATTGCAGCCCGCCGGACGATTGCACTCAATCGTTTCATTTTTGCGCTCGGTATCCGGCATGTCGGGGAGACGAATGCGAAAATACTCGCAAGGTATTTCCGTTCGGTTGAGAGATTGCGCGATGCGACGGAAGAGGAATTGACCGCCATTGAGGGGATCGGTCCTGTGGTGGCGGGTTCGATTACGGATTTCTTCGGCGAGGAGCATAATCGCGACGTCGTCGAAGCCCTTTTGCAGGATGTGATACCCGAAGCACCAGAAGCAGTTGCGACGGACAGCCCGGTTGCAGGTAAGACCATCGTGTTCACAGGCGCGCTCGAGCGCATGTCGCGCGACGAGGCCAAAGCCATGGCAGAATCGCTGGGTGCTAAGGTTTCAGGGTCTGTGTCAAAGAAGACCGATCTCGTGGTGGCTGGCCCGGGGGCCGGCTCCAAGCTCGCCGATGCACGCAAATATAATGTCGAAGTGATCGACGAAGACGAATGGTTCCGCCGCGTCGGTCGGTGAAAGCGCCTCCGAAAGAGCGATCAGCTCAAATCGGTTGCGTGACCGTCTCGAGCCAAAGCTTCGTATCGTGATCGACCAAGGGGCCGATCTTTGCAAAGACGGCGCGGTGATAATCATTCAACCAATGCACCTCTTCCGGCGTCAGTAGCGATTTCTCAATGGCATGACGATCGAAGGGCGCGAAGGTCAGCGTTTCGAAACCGTACATATCGCGTTCGGCACTCGGGATATGACGCGTCTCGACGAGCACGAGATTTTCAAGCCGGATGCCGTAATGGCCTTCCTTGTAATAGCCCGGTTCGTTCGACACGATCATGCCGGGTTCGAGCGCTGTGTGTCCTAGTTTCGAAATACGCTGCGGCCCTTCATGCACCGATAGATAGGAGCCGATGCCATGCCCGGTACCATGGTCGAATTCGAGTCCCGCTTCCCAAAGCGGTCGCCGCGCAAAGGCATCGATCTGTGCGCCTGATGTGCCTTTGGGAAATACCGCACGCGCGATGGCGATGTGACCTTTCAGGACACGCGTGAAACGATCTTTCGTTTCTGCTGACGGCTCACCAATGGCGATGGTGCGCGTGATGTCGGTTGTACCGTCTTCATATTGGCCGCCGGAATCGATGAGAAACAAGCCATTTTCAATGCGGCGGTTCGATTGTTCGGTGACGCGATAATGTGGCAGAGCGGCGTTCGGTCCGGCGGCAGAAATCGATGGAAACGACAATTCCATCAACGCGCCGGTTTCGAGCCGGAATTTTTCGAGTGCAATGGCGGCATCAATTTCCGTCATGCCGCCCTTCATCGCCTCATGCGCCATGAAGCAGAGAAAGCGTGTGACGGCAGCGCCATCGCGCAGATGCGCGTTACGGCTGCCTTCAATCTCGGCCTTATTTTTGACAGCCTTCATCAGGCTGACGGGATCCATCCCATGATCGATATGGCCGCCTGCATCGCGGAAGAGATTGATCCAGCGCATGGCTGCGGTTGCGTTGTCGAAGCGGATTTTTTGTCCGGCTTTTCCGAGAGCGGCGAGTGTGGCGATCATGTCTTCGGGCGCAGACAGCGTCGCATGTGCTGCAAGCGCTGCGCGCACATCGCCTGAGAGTTTACGCCCATCGATGAAGATTGAGGGCTTTCCTTCACGCGGTACAAAGGCATAGGCGAGGGGCAAAGGCGTATGGGAGACGTCGCCGCCGCGAATGTTGAACAACCAAGCAACATTGTGCGGATCTGTGATTAACACGCCATCGACGCCGGCCGCGGCGAGTTTCGTAGCGGTGCGGGCAATTTTTGATTCCGCGCTGTCGCCTGCCTTGTCGAGCGGATGTAACTTCACCGGCGCAAGCGGCGGCGCGGGGCGATCCGTCCAAACAGAATCGACCGGATTGGTTTCAACCGGCACGAGGATCGCGCCCGTCTTTGCGCACAGCGCCTCATAGCGCTTGACGCCATCGAGCGTGTGCAAATGCGGATCGTAACCGAGCCGCATGCCGGGCTTCAGATGGTGTTCCAGCCAATGGTCCGGTGGGTTGTCGATCAGATGCTCGCAGGCAAAGGCTTGCGGATCGGTCTGCTCGCGGGCCTGAGTGGTGTAGCGGCCATCGGCGAAGAGTGCCGCAGCATCGTGCAGTGCGACCGCCACGCCCCATGACCCGGTGAAGCCGGTGAGCCAAGCAAGCCGTTCCTCGGATTTGGGCACATATTCGTTCTGGTGCTGATCGGTGCGCGGGATAATGAACCCGTCGAGGTCACGCTTCTTCAATTCCTGCCGAAGAGCGGCCAACCGGGGGGCAGCGTTCTGCGGATTGGTACGCTGGGCGAAGGATTGGAAGCGGGCGTGCGGCGGGGAATGGGTCATTGCGGAAACCTCTCAGGATGTCCCTTTGTGCCATGCTTTGCCGGTTTTTGGCGAGGCTCCAGCCTTGGTTAAACAAATCGTCAGCAAGCCCTGCGTTTTGCGCATGTGCGAGATGATGCTCAGGCTATACCGCAATGCACAAAAACCGCTACTTTAGTTGTAACAAGATTGAGGAACGTCCGGGGTCAATCTTCACAAGAGGAACGACACCGTGAGCACATTGACCTTCCCGGCTTTTGCCGGTTCGAGCCTTGAACGTCCGGCCAAGCTATCGCTTTTGGCCCGTATCGGGGCGGCCATCGTCGAAAGCCGCCGCCGCAAGGCGCAGCGCTTCATCAATGAGCGTTTGGCTTTCTATGGCCCGACCTTGTTGGAATCGGCCGGTTTGCGGCATCTCTCGCTGGCAAACGACGATGCGCTGCCGCTGAAGTGAAATCAGGCGCGGCGGGGTTTTGCGCCGCCGCGTGTCAGCACCAAAGTCGCCCAGCCTTCGAGATCGCCACGATGGCGCAGGTGAAAACCCTGCGCTGCATAGGCTGAGAGCACGCCTGCCACATCGCGGCCCAAGAGGCCCGAAAGGATCAGTGCCGCATCGTGCGAGGCGACGCCCGCAATTGAGGGCGCGAGAAGGCGCAAGGGCTTTGCGAGAATATTTGCGAAAATGAGATCGTAGGGCTTGCCGGCCATGAGCGCCGGGTGCTGCACGCCGCGTGCGACGACCGGCTTAAGGTGCGCCGCAGCTTTGTTGAGCCGCGCATTACTGGCGGCGGCTTCCACAGAGATCGGATCGATATCGCCAAGCGCCACATGCTCATGGAGTGCGCGAGCCGCGGCAATGGCGAGCACACCCGTCCCCGTGCCAACATCGAGCACGCGGCGGGGCTTGCGTTGTTTGAGGATGGCATCGAGCGCCAAAAGGCAGCCGCGCGTGGTGCCGTGATGGCCAGTGCCGAAAGCAAGCGCCGCCTCGATCTCGATGCCGATGCGGTTCAGTGGCACGCGGCCGCGATCGTGCCCGCCATGGACGAGGAAGCGGCCGGCTTCCACCATGGTCAGGCCCTCCAGCGAAGCCTTCACCCAATCCTTCTCCGCCAGCGTGTCGAATTCGGCAGCCTTGGCGGCGTCATCGCCCGCAGCGATGCGGACCAGCTCACGAATGGCATCCCGATTGGGCTCTGCGGCGAAATAGACCTCCACTTCCCACAGGCCCGTCGCCTCATTCTCGAACGCAGCCGAGGCTGCTTCCGCAGGGTCGAATGTCTCGACCACAAGATCGGCGACGCGACGCGCGGCCTTCTCAGGTAGAGCAAGCCGGAGAGCATGGGTGGGGGAGCGGGGGTGAAGTCCTTCAAGCATCAGCGGGACCTAGCATTGCATCCACCGGAAAGGAACAGGAAATGCACCGGTTCTGCACGGCTTTGCCACTCTTTTTACACTGGGAGCGCACTGGTTTTACCACGGTTCTACCCCGGCTTTACACCACCCATTCACACGATATGCACCGGCTGTTGGGCTCGTTTGGTGCAGCTTTCCCACAAATTCGGGCAGGGCTTTTGCACCGGTTTTCCACAGGATCGAAACAAGTTTGTGGACGGGTTGCGCATACCAAAGCAACCGCCTTTCCACAGGCCGAAGGATAGCTTGCTTCGTCGTTAAACTCGTCGCATTGACCAGGTTCATCGCATGCGATCGTCGACGCAGAGAATTCAAATCCGCTTCACGAAGCTTTCAATCACCATCTTGCGGCCGGCCTTGTCGAAATCGATGGTCAGCTTATTGCCATCAATAGCGGCGACCGAGCCATTGCCGAATTTGATGTGAAACACACGGTCGCCAGTTCCAAAACCGGATTCGGTGCCGGTCGATTTCGCGACCAGTTCGCCTTCGATCAGCAAAGGTTCGCGGCGCGGGCCTGAATCGGTCGTGCCCTTGCGTTGCTGCGCGCGCTGCCAGCCGGGCGTCTGATAGGTCGAGGCGAATTGATTGATCGTGTCGAAACGGCTGCCGCCCGAACCCCCGAAATGCGATGGCGCTTCGGTGACTTCGACATGCTGCTCCGGCAATTCATCGATGAAGCGCGAAGGCACGGTCGATGACCACAGGCCATGGATGCGCCGATTGGTTGCAAAGAAAATCTTGGCGCGGCGGCGCGCACGCGTGACGCCGACATAAGCGAGGCGGCGCTCTTCTTCCAAGCCGGCACGGCCACTCTCATCGAGCGCCCGTTGATTGGGGAACAAGCCCTCTTCCCAGCCGGGGAGGAAAACGGTTTCGAATTCCAAACCCTTCGCGCCATGAAGCGTCATGATCGAGACACGTTCCGTCGTGTCGCTTTCAGCCGCTTCCATCACCAGCGAGACATGTTCAAGGAACGCCGCCAGATCGGGGAATTCTTCCATCGAACGGACGAACTCCTTCAAGTTTTCCAGCCGTCCTGCCGCTTCCGCCGTGCGCTCTTTCTGCCAATGATCCGTGTAGCCGGATTCTTCCAAAATCTGCTCGGCCAATTCGCTGTGCGGCATTGTATCGATCAACGAAGCCCAGCGCACGAAATTGGCCGTCAGCTCGCGCAAAGTCGCGCGCGGCTTCGGTTTCAATTCGTCGGTCTCGGTGAGGAGGCGTGCGGCCTGCATCAACGGCACCGATTGCGCGCGCGCAAACCGATGCACGAGCTCCAGCGTCGCATCGCCCAAACCACGCTTCGGCGTGTTGACGATGCGTTCGAAGGCAAGGTCATCTGCCGGATTGGCAACGCAGCGTAGATAAGCAAGTGCGTCGCGAATTTCGAGGCGTTCATAAAAGCGCGGACCGCCGATGACGCGATAGGGTAGGCCGAGCGTGACGAAACGATCTTCGATCTCGCGCATTTGCGCCGAGATGCGGACCAGAATGGCGATTTCTGCGAGCGAATGGCCCTTGTGCTGCAAGGCTTCAATCTCATCGCCAATCATGCGCGCTTCTTCTTCGGAATCCCACGCGCCGGTAACAGTCGGCCTGATGCCTTCCTCATCATCGGTGAAAAGCGTCTTGCCGAGGCGGCCTTCATTATGCGCGATGAGATGCGAGGCCGTGGCGAGAATATGGCCCGTCGAACGATAATTCCGTTCAAGGCGAACGACGACAGCGCCGGGAAAATCTTTTTCGAAACGGAGAATATTGTCCACTTCAGCGCCGCGCCACCCATAGATCGATTGGTCGTCATCGCCGACACAAGCGACATTCTGGCGACCCTGCGCAATCAGCCGCAGCCAGAGATATTGTGCAGTGTTGGTATCTTGATACTCGTCAACGAGAATATATTTGAAACGCTCCTGCCAGCTTTGCAGGACATCGGGATGTTCGCGGAACAGGCGCAGGTTTTCGAGTAGAAGGTCGCCGAAATCAGCAGCGTTTAATTGTTTCAGGCGTGCTTGATAGGCGGCATAGAGTTTCGCACCGCGTCCATTGGCGAAGGAGGCAGCCTCGCCCGCCGGTACCTTATCGGGCGTGAGGCCGCGGTTCTTCCAACTGTCGATGAACGAGGCGAGCGCGCGTGCGGGCCAGCGTTTCTCATCAATATCCTCGGCAGCAATCACCTGCTTCATCAGGCGTAGCTGATCGTCAGTGTCGAGAATCGTGAAATCGGATTTGAGGCCGACAAGCTCGGCATGGCGGCGCAGAATTTTTGTGCCGATGGCGTGGAACGTCCCGAGCCAAGGCATGCCTTCCGCCACGCTGCCGATCAGCAGCGCGATACGCTCTTTCATCTCACGCGCCGCCTTGTTGGTAAAGGTGACGGCGAGAATTTGCGAAGGATAGGCGCGGCCGGTCGCAACGATATGGGCGATGCGCGTGGTCAAAACCCGCGTCTTACCCGTACCGGCGCCCGCGAGCACGAGGACGGGGCCGTCCGTGGCTTCTACGGCGCGGCGTTGTTCCGGATTGAGGCCATCGAGATAGGGCGCGCCGCCATGCACGGACGCCATGGCGCGGGCAGCGAGGCCGCCGGGGCGCGGGGCATTGTCGGGCATGGGGCTGGAAGGATCGGACAAGGGTTCGCCTAAAGGTCGTGAACGCGATTCGTTCTCGCGCCAAGATGGGCCTCGCCCCCCTCCGTTTCAATTCATTCCTGCCCTGCCGATGCTAAGAAGGTGCGTCAACCACAGGGGATTCGGCATGGGCGGCGGGCTGATGGGCGACGGGCTAATGGGTGAAGGGCTTTACGTCGCAACGGCCCTTGCGGCCTTCATCTATGCCGTGACGCCGGGGCCGGCATTCCTAGCCGTGTTCGCGTTGGCGGCGCGGCATGGCCGCGGTCTGGGCGGCCATTTCTTGCTAGGGCATATGGCAGGAGACCTCCTCTGGGGTGGGCTTGCCATTGCCGCGATCGTCGGTGTCAGCGCATTGGGTCCGGCGCTATTCGAAGCGCTTGGCGTCCTCTGCGGCTTTTATCTGATCTGGCTTGGTGGCAAGGCGATGTTTTCCCGCGCCGAAGGTGGAGCTGCGCCTGTGGGCAGCCAGAGGCCATTGCGCGCTGGCCTGGTTTTCGGCCTCACCAATCCCAAAGCCTATCCGGTGGCCGTCGCCGTCTTTACCGCGATCACGATGCGCTATGCCGATCAAATCGGCTGGCACACTCTGCCGGGATTAATCGTTGCATCGCTTGGCGGCTTGTTCGCCGGATACATCGCCATTTTGTTTTGCGCTGGCTTGGTGCCTGTACGCCGATTTTTTCTCACCCATGGATTGTGGGTCAATCGTGTTGTGGGGTTTACGTTCGTCTTATTTGGCGGAAAATCGATCATCGATGCCGCGCGGAGTTTTACGGGACGATCGTAGAAGATGTATTGAATTCGCTAAAAATTGAAACAAATTATTCTCAATCTATGAGCGTCATGATTTGAATATGTAATTTATAGTAGTTTTTTCAACTTTTCTCAATGATGACTCGACATCGTTTTTTTACCCTGCCACAATCGACGGATTGAAAACGCATAAACAATTGCTGGAGGCGGCTATGCGGCGACGTTTCGAAACATTGATGAATTATTTTGTTTCACTTGTTACGACTGGTAGACAGTTAAAGCTAAAATTAGCCTATTATAACAATCAAGACGAAATCTATTTTTTATCCGATGGAGAAAAGGTTTTGGTCGGTGGTCGTGTTGCGACAGTTAATATGGTCAGCCGCAACGATGGGAAATTATGGGGCACTATCGGTCATGATATTCTTGGGGGCGATGATAGAAATAATTCAATCTATGCCATTGATGGTCATGACTCCATATTTGCATTTGGCGGGAATGATTTGGTTTACGGTGGAGCCGGCGCCGATTTCATTTTAGCAGGCCGCGGCAACGATACTGTCTTGGGTGGAGCCGATAATGATTACATTGGTGGCGATGATGGCAATGATCGTCTTTATGGTGAAGCTGGTAATGATGAAATTTGGGGCGGTGATGGCAATGATTTTCTTTATGGCGGTTCCGGTGCGAATACTCTGAGCGGTGAGGGTGGAAACGATGTTCTGTTTGTCGAATCCGGTCGCGACACGGCTGCAGGAGGCGATGGGACGGATACGTTGAACTTGAGTCGCGTCAAAACGGCTGTGACTGGCGCATCATGGCTTCAGTACACTGGTTTTTTTCTTTATGCAGATAACAAAGAAAAAGGGTTTGGAGGGATCAACTCGCTTGTGAGTACGCAGAGAGGCGTCAACGAGGTTTCGGGATTTTTTTCTAAGATCGAAAAGATTATTGGTACTCCATTAGATGATCGCATTCAAGTCTTGCCAAAAGTCGAATATATCGATGCAGGATATGGCAATGACATGATTGAGATCAGTGCGGAGGATGTTTCTGATAAGCCAGTCATTCTTCGGGGTGGCAATGGTGACGATATTTACAGGATTGAATTCGGCGCAGAGGGGTCGATTGGTGGTCGGCTGACAATTCAATACACAGAGGGCCGCGATAGGGTCGTAATCGCCAATTCCAACGAAGTGACGGTTTATAGAAATGGCTCTGATCTCTTGATCAATGTTCAGGTTGGCAAAAAAATTTCGATTTTTACTGTCGAGAATGGTTGGGGTGCTTTTCAAACCGGACAACTCAACGTACTCTGGGAATCGCAGAAAGATTCGGGCGCTTCATCGACCTCGGTTGTTGGCAACCCGCCTTCAGTCTATCTCAGCAAAACGGGCTTTTTTCCAGCCGAGCTTACAGGCGGCAATGGCGCCGATCTTCTTTCCAATGCAACAGGTTCTTATAATTGGTTTTCGGACGGCCCTCTCGACTCGATCTACCAAAACTCTCTCTGCACCATGACAGGGGGAAAGGGTGCCGACAATTTTCTCTTATGGTCTGGCGGTGTCATCAAGGATTTCGATTTTAAGGATGAAAAAGACACGCTTGTTTTTGCAAAGGAGATATTTGGCTCTCTTGATGCCGTTAAAAAGCTAACACGCCGGCAATTCAATGGAGATCTCGTTATCGAAACACCTTGGAAAATTCCAGCGGGTGCACCGAACGTCAATCAGCCGATCACGCTTCAATTGCTCGGGGTTACCAATGCGGAATTCAATGCAGCCTTGGCTAATGGGCATGTACGCGTTGATTCGCTGGCCGGGGTCACCGCCGCCAGTTTGCGTTTTTAATGCACTTCCATGCGGCCATGGGCTTTTTTTGGAATGCCCATGGCACGCCCCAGCGCATCGGGGCGCGGCAATGCCGCGTGAGCCTGCTTCATCGTGGCGATGTTTTCGAGAATGTCAGAAGGAAAGGGCACAACCTTCCGGCTTTCGACATCGACATGCAAAAACATGTTCTCGCTGGTCGCGGCAAGCCAACCTTCATTGGCGTGGCGCATTTCCATGTAAAGGTGAATGCGCTTCTCGTCATAATCGACAAGTTGAATGGTGATGCGCATCGGCATGTCGGGCTTCACTTCGCGCCGGTAGTGCACATGGCATTCGGCTGCGAAGGTCGTGCCGCCACGTTCGGCCGCATAATCGGCCCCTAAATCGAGCAGCAGGAAGGCCTCTTCGACGGCACGGTCGAAGATGACATGGTAATAGGCCATGTTGAGGTGGCCGTTGAAATCGATCCAGCCCGGCTCCGGCCGCATGGTTGACGAAACGAAAGGGGTGAAGAAGAACGCGCCCGCGTCTTTGCCCTTTCGCATTCCCAACCTGTCCTTCCCTTGGGCATCGCCCGGCGTGTCCCTAAAAGGGTAGCATCGCGCCTCCAGAAGTTTAAAATGACACCAATCCGACCGCCTCTGGCAAGCACCCTTGCCGGCCTTGGGTGGTTTTCGCCCTGTTCAGGACCTCGACCATGAATGCGTTTTCGCCCGTGACCCTGCCGAAACCCGATTCTGCCGCCCTGAAGGCCGTGGTGGAGACGCTGAGTGCCCGTTTCGGCAATCGGGCCGTGACCAGCAAAGCCGTGCGCGACCAGCACGCCAATACGCTCACCTGGTTGCCGGTCGAGGCACCCGATGTGGTCGTCTATCCGCAGACGACCGAGGAGGTTGTCGAGATCGTCAAGCTCTGCGCCGCACATAAGGTGCCTATGGTGCCGTTCGGGACGGGCACTTCCTTTGAGGGCCACACGAACGCTCCAGCTGGAGGCGTTTCGATCGACACCAGCATGATGAACAAGATTATCGCCGTGCATCCGGAAGATCTCGATGTCGTCATAGAGCCGGGTATCACGCGTAAAGCCTTGAATGAGCAATTGCGCGATACGGGCCTCTTCTTCCCGATCGATCCGGGTGCCGATGCCTCGCTTGGTGGCATGGTGTCAACGCGCGCTTCAGGCACCAATGCGGTGCGCTATGGCACGATGAAAGACAATGTGATGGCGCTCAAAGTGGTGCTGCCAAACGGCGAAGTGGTAACGACTGCGCGGCGGGCCAAGAAATCTTCCGCCGGTTACGATCTGACGCGGCTGTTCGTGGGTGCAGAAGGTACGCTCGGGATCATCACCGAAATCACGCTCAAGCTCTACGGCATTCCCGAGGCGATCTCGGGCGGCATCTGTCCGTTTCCCAGCGTGCGCGCGGCCTGCGATGCGACGATCATGACGATTCAGAGTGGCTTGCCGGTCGCGCGCATCGAGCTTGCCGATCAGATGCAGGTGCGTGCGTTCAATCTGCATTCCAAGCTTGGGCTTGAGGAAAAGCCGATGCTGTTCGTAGAGTTTCACGGCACGGAAGCAGGGGTCCACGAACAGTCCGAACGGTTTGGCGAGATTGCGAAGGAATTTGGCGGTGGGCCTTTCCAATGGGCGACGAAGCCTGAGGACCGCACCAAGCTGTGGCAGGCGCGTCACGATGCCTATTGGGCGGCCTTTGCCTTGCGGCCCGGTATGAAAACCATTGCCACCGATGTCTGCGTGCCGATTTCGCGGCTCGCCGAATGCGTCGAGGAAACGCATGAAGACATCGAGAAAACCGGCATTCTGGCTCCCATCGTCGGCCATGTCGGCGATGGTAATTTCCATCTCACGCCTTTGGTCGATCCCGACAATCCGGACGAAGTGGCAGTGATGAAGGCATTTCTAGAGCGGTTGGTTGAACGCGCTCTGAAGATGGAGGGCACCTGCACCGGCGAGCACGGGGTGGGGCAGGCGAAAATGAAATATCTTTTGAAAGAACATCCTGCGGCCACGCTTGATGCGATGCGCGCGATCAAGCACGCTTTCGATCCGAACAACATCATGAACCCGGGCAAGATCGTCCAGTTCTGACCGGGCCGGAGAGGGGTATCATCGTTGCGCGATGTTCTGACGGGGCTGGCCGTTGCGATCATCACCCTGCTGAGCATCGCGCTGGTTGGGCCGCTTTTGATCGACTGGAGCGGGCAGCGCGCGCGCATTGAGACGCTGCTCGCCGATACGCTAGGCACGCGCGTCCAGATCGGTGGCGCCATCGACGTCCGTTTTCTGCCGACGCCGCGCCTCGTGCTTGAGCGTGCGCAGTTTGGCGAACGTCCAGGCCCGGCGCTGAGCCTCGATCGCGTCACCATCGAGCTTGCCACCATGCCCTTGCTGAAGGGTGAAATCCTCATTCTCGAATCGCGGCTCTCCGGCGCGCGCCTGATCTTGACGCGCACGGCGGAGGGCGGATTTGCCTTGCCGGCGCAAACGGGTACGCATGCAGCGATCGAGAAATTGACGATCAGCGATGGCCGTCTGCAAATCCGCGATGCTGGCGGCAAGATCGAGACGGATCTTGCCTTCAGCGGCGTCGAAGCGGATGCCGGTGCGCTCGAAGGGCCGTGGCGCGTTTCTGGGCGTATGCGCGCCGGTAGCGAGACGCGCGATCTGAGACTGGCGTTGAGCGCGCCGAATGGCGATGGCCAGCGGATGCGTCTCACGCTCATCGACAATGATGGCGACCGCAGCGATTTCGATGGCCGCTTGCATTTCGCGCAAGGGACTGCGGACGGCAAATTCACTCGGCAGGGCCATCTGTTGTGGCCACAGGTGCAAAAGGATAGCGGCAAGCGGCCTTACACCATCACCGCACAATTGGCTTTGGAGCCGCAACGCGCCATCGCTCCGGTGCTCGATGTCGAGATTGGCGACGATGCAGCAGCATTGAAATTGAGTGGTAGTGCCGAATGGGCCAAGGGCGCGCCGCTTTCTGTGCGGCTGGAAGGCAAGTCGCTCGATCTCGATCGACCGTTGCGCAGCGAGGCCAGTGAGACAGGTTTGACGGCAAGTACCGCCTTGGCGGAATGGGCGCGTGTTCTCGGCGGCGTTGCAGGCGAATTTCCGGCCATGTCATTGGCGCTTGGGTTGCCTAATGCGATCCTTGGCGGGGAAGCTGTGCGCGCCGTGCAACTGAAGGCCGAGTTGCGCGATGCAGCCTTCCGCATCACGGAGTTTACGGCCGATGCGCCGGGGCAAACGCGCATCACTGCGCGCGGTGATCTCGCTTTCGGCGCCGCGCCGCGTTTTTCCGGGCCGGTGACGATCGACAGCCGCGATCCCGCGCGATTTGCCATCTGGATGGAAGGCGATGCCGGCCGTGAACGTTTCCCGCTACGCGCCGATCTCAGGGCGGATGCGGAGCTTTTCATCACGCGAGAGACAATTGCCGCTTCTAAGCTGTCCGTGAGCTATGACCGGACGCAAGTGACAGGTGCGGCCCGTTTGCAGCGCAGCGGCGAACGGGCGCGGCTCGAAGCGCAGCTGGTTTCGGAACGCTTTGCACTTGAGACATTACCCGATCTTGGCGGTTTAACTGGTACGCTCGGCGATCTCGACGCGATGGTGTCGTTCGAAGTGCGCCAACTCGATTTCGGACAGGAATGGCGCGGCGGCAAAATGCGCCTGCGCGTCGAAAAGGTCGCAAACCGTATTGCGCTACCCTTGTTCGAGCTGACGGATCAGGCCGGCTTGTCTGTCCGTGCCACCGGTAATCTCCAAGGGGAGGGTGGACGCCTCGACGCCACACCCGATCTACCGCAAGTTGCGCCCGCCGCATTGATTGTGCGTCGTCTCTATGGTGGGCCCTATGCTGAAGCCGTTGCCAAGCGGGCCAGCAGCCTTAGTCCGTTTCGCGGACGTTTCTCGCTGTTTCGCGATAAGGATGCATATCGGATTGAGGCGAATGGGCGCGCCGCAGGCACTGATCTCGCTCTTGCGTGGCGCACATCGGCCGATATGGTCGATGGAAATTTCGAAGTGCGCGCGCCGGAAGTCGCACCTTTTCTCAAACAGGCCGGGTTGACTGTGGTGCCACTTGCTGGGCGCAGTACGGGCGCGCGCGTGACGGGCACCTTTAAGGGTGCAGCGGATAAGCCGGTGTGGGCGGTGCGCTTTGAATCGGGGCAGACACGTATTGTCTTCGATGGAAACCGCGGCGAGAACGGTTTTTCTGGACAAGTGAAAGCCGAAAGCGATGATCTCACGCCTTGGCTACAGGTTCTTGCGCTACCCGCTCCACCGATTGGTGAGCGCGTGCCTTTTGCATTAACTGCAAAGGTCGCTGAGGAGGATGCGCTTGCGTTGAATGATATCGATGCCCGCTTGGGTAGCGCGCGCTTGAAAGGTCAGCTTAATCTGAAAAGTGAAGTGATTGGCGGCGCGCTTACCTTCGATAATCTGTCTTTCGAAACTCTGGCCGGCCTTGCAGTGGGGCCGGTGAATGCTCCGCTGCCGACGGCGACATGGCCTTCGCAACGTTTTGCTCCACCCATGGTGCCGACATTCCGAACGGCCATCACATTGAGCGCGCCTTCGCTCACTTTGCCCTTCGGCTATCGTGGCGATGAACCGCGCCTCGATTTGCGCTGGTCGGGGGATGGGCTCGAGCTTTCGGATGCACAATTCCGTTTTGCGGGCGGGGAATGGCGCGGCGCGCTAGCATTGAAACGGCAAGGTAGTCTCGTCTCTTTCTCGTCTCGTACGCAATGGAATGGTGTCGACGTGGCAACGCTTTGGCCGCAAAGCGGCATGGGCGGTAAGGCATTCATGACGCTCGATCTCGGTGCCTCGGGGGAAAGCGTTGCAGCCATGATCGTCTCGCTTTCGGGCGGTGGGCGTTTGCGAGTTGAGAACGGGTCCATGACGCGGCTCGATGCAAGACGCGTGATGCCGGTTATCGCTTCCGCGGATCAAGGGCGCGATGCGCCTGATCAGCGCGTCCTTCGCGATGCTGTGTTGAAAGCACTCGATACCGGGCCGCTCTCCGTTGATGCATTTGAAACCACGCTCGGCGTCGCCAATGGCGCTGTTCGGATCGGACCGGCAGCAATGACAGCCGCCTTCGCGCAAGGCCAAGCGCTGGCGCTTTACGATCTCAAGACTATGCGGCTTGATGCGCGTCTCACCATGCAGATGGCTGGCGCAGGCGCACGTGATTGGGCCGCTGCGCCGCAATGGGGCGTGCAATGGCGCTCCCTGCCAAATGGGGTCATTGCGCGCGAAATCGATGTTGCAACGCTCAATAATCTGCTGACCACACGGTATGTTGCGCGTGAATTGCAGCGTATCGAGGCCGAAGAAGCCGATCTCCGCGAGCGCAATTTTTTTATCCGCCGCCAGCGCTCGGAAAAGTTACGTCTTGAAGAACGAGTGCGGCAGGAAGAGATCAGGCGCGCAGAGGAAGAAGCGAGGAAGGCGCGCGAGGAGGCCGAGCGAATCCTTGAGCTGATACCGCCGACGCCTGTGGAGCCGGCGCAGTCGGTTTTTCAGTGATCGGCGCTCTTTTTCAGTTCGTCGAGAATTTCAAGGCGGATGGCAGACGATAGGTTGGTGCTTGCGCGGCGCGCATCGATATCGGCAATCAACGCATTGATGCTTAGACAGCGAGCCGCCGCTATACGCTTCAGTTCATCCCAGAACGGCGCTTCGAGCGAAATCGAAGTACGATGCCCGGCAATGGCAACAGAGCGTTTGACGATTCCGGCGCTCATCAATCGTGATCGTCTTCGTTCAAGCGGTGGCCCGCAATATGGCGTTCCAATCGCGATTTTTCATCAGCGATCTTTTTCTTCTCAGATTTGGTCATGCCGAATTTGAGTCGATTATCGCTCGCTTTTTTCTCTGAAGCGGCTTTTGCCTTGGCCTTACGCGCCTTGTTCAGATTGACGATGTCAGCCATCAATGCGGCCCCAGCATCGTTTCCGGCTTCATGACGCGGTCGAAATCTGCTGCGCTGACATAGCCAAGGCGCAAGGCCTCCTCGCGCAAAGTGGTCCCGTTCTTGTGCGCCGCCTTGGCGATTTCGGCCGCCTTGTCATACCCGATGAGAGGCGCGAGTGCCGTCACAAGCATCAATGAGCGATTGACCCCTTCCGCGATGCGTTCACGATTGGCCTTGATGCCCGCAACGCAATGGGCGCGGAAGCTTTCGGCAGCATCGGTAAGCAATTGCACCGACTGCAGGACGGAGAACACAATCACTGGCTTGTAGACATTCAATTCGAAATGGCCCTGCGAGGCTGCAAAGGTCACCGTCGCCTGATTGCCTAGGACTTTGGTACAAACCATCGTCATCGCTTCTGCCTGCGTTGGATTCACCTTGCCCGGCATGATCGAAGAGCCGGGCTCATTCTCAGGCAGACTCAACTCGCCAAGGCCTGCGCGCGGGCCGGAGCCGAGCAACC
Source organism: Hyphomicrobiales bacterium (assembly GCA_027488155.1). Classification (GTDB taxonomy): domain Bacteria; phylum Pseudomonadota; class Alphaproteobacteria; order Rhizobiales; family Beijerinckiaceae; genus TNE-4. The sequence continues at coordinate 36,803 of JAIYCE010000044.1, forward strand.
GCATATCATTGGCAATTTTGAATAGGCCCGCGGCCAGTGCCGACAACGCACCATGCACAAACACCATTGCATCGTTTGAGGCGAGCGCTTCGAATTTATTGGGGGCGGTGAGGAAAGGCAGGCCAGTGAGGCGTGCAATTTCAGCGGCGACCTGTTCGGCAAAACCCTTGCGCGCATTGAGTCCCGTGCCGACCGCCGTGCCGCCCTGTGCGAGCGGCATCAATGAACTTAAGGTCGATGCAATCCGTTCGCTGCCGAGACGGACCTGTTCGGCATAGCCAGAAAATTCCTGTCCCAATGTGATCGGTGTCGCATCTTGGGTGTGTGTGCGACCAATTTTCACGATGTCTGCGAATGCGTTGGCCTTCTCGTCAAGTGTTTCCCGCAAGTGCTGCAAAGCGGGCAAAAGGCGCGCGTGGATCTCGGTGGCAACAGCCACGTTCATCGCCGTAGGAAAAGTATCGTTCGAGGATTGCCCATGATTGACATGGTCGTTTGGATGAACCGGGCTCTTGCCGCCGCGGCGGCCCGTGAGCTTTTCGTTACACAGGGAGGCAATCACCTCGTTCATATTCATGTTGGTCTGCGTGCCCGATCCGGTCTGCCAGACGGAAAGCGGGAATTCATTCGCATAATTACCAGCTGCAATGGCCGCAGCGGCTTCAGCAATCGCATCGGCATGTTCGGTCTCGAGTTCGCCAAGATCGCGATTAGTGATGGCTGCAGCCTGCTTGACGAGAGCCAGCGCACGGATCAGTGGGCGCGGCATCTTTTCATCGCCAATGCGGAAAAAGTTAAGAGAGCGCTCTGTTTGCGCGCCCCAATGATGGTCGGCAGGGACTTCGATGGCGCCGAAGCTGTCTGTTTCGGTGCGCGTCGCGGTCATGGTCCGCCCCTGATGTCAGGTTTTCTTACGGAATGCGTCGAGACTGACGACTTCGGCACCTTCGCCTGCTGCCGTCGGTTCGCTCACCTTTTCCATGGCTAATGGTGCAGCGAGCGGAAGGGCGGCCGGTTCTGCAGGAGCAGCGGAATCATTATCCGCAGGCTCAACATTGGCGAGTTCGAATTTCAGGCCGAATTCGACAGAGGGGTCGTAAAATCCTGTCAGTGCGTCGAAGGGCACAAGCAGGCGTTCGGGAACGCCTTTGAAAAACAGACCGACCTCGAAGCCGTGTTCGGTGACAGCGAGATCCCAGAATTGATGCTGCAATACGATCGTCATCTCGCCAGGATGGTCGTTGCGCAGGCTCTCGGAAATCCGGGTGCCTGGATGATCTGTCCGAAACGATACAAAAAAATGATGGTCGCCCGGCAGGCCCTGTTCGGCGGCTTCTGACAGGACATGGCGCACCACGTCGCGCAACGCGCTTTGCACGAGGAGATCGTAGCGAATGTGATCTTGACGGGAACTGCCTTGAGCCATGGGTATCCACACCGAAATAAAGTGGAGGCTTCTGTTGCCAGGCGCCTCCGGGCCCCGCCTGAAAGTGCTACCCCTCAGGACTTTGGATCGGCTTTAGGGACCGCTTACGCAGCCACTGCCACCGGAGCATAGTTGTCATTGGCAACTATAATTAGGCCCGATAACGGCGGAACCATGCCGGGCAAAAGACCACCCTTTACACCCTCGTCGATCCTATTTCGCCCCCGCCGGAACCCATCCCTCGCAAAGGAGGGGTTGGGTTCGGGTGGAGGCGCCGGGTACCGCCCCCGGGTCCGAAAGGCTTATTTCGATGCTCGTTTATCGCCATAGCCGTCTTGCGACGGCGTCCCCAATATAGTCGCTGCAGGGATCATGCGGAAGGGCTAGGCGCGGCGGTGCGTGCGGAATCTACTGGAAAACCGACAGCGCACCCATGACAGGGCCGTATTTCAGCCTAGAATGAGGGTTCCACCACAGGATTCGCGCATGCAAGCGTATCACGATCTGCTGCGCCGCGTTCTCAATGAGGGCGTGCGCAAATCGGACCGCACCGGAACCGGAACGCTCAGCGTCTTCGGCCATCAGATGCGTTTCGATCTCAGTGCCGGGTTTCCCCTCGTCACAACCAAGAAACTGCATCTCAAATCGATCATCCACGAATTGCTGTGGTTCATCGCTGGCGACACCAATATCGCTTATCTCAAGGCCAATGGCGTTTCTATCTGGGACGAATGGGCCGATGAGAAAGGCGATCTCGGTCCGGTCTATGGCAAGCAATGGCGCAGTTGGCCCAAGCCCGATGGCGGCGCAGTCGATCAGATCAAATGGTTGTTGGATGAAATCCGCCGCAATCCGGATTCACGCCGTCTCATTGTCTCGGCATGGAACCCAGCAGAGCTCGACAAGATGGCGCTCGCGCCGTGCCACTGCCTGTTCCAGTTCTATGTCGCGGATGGAAAACTGTCCTGCCAGCTTTATCAGCGTTCGGCCGACATCTTTCTCGGCGTGCCGTTCAACATCGCCAGCTATGCCTTACTGACGCATATGATTGCGCAGGTGACAGGGCTTGGCGTCGGCGATTTTGTCCATACCTCGGGGGACGCGCATCTCTACCTGAACCATCTGGAACAGGCCGAGTTGCAACTTGCGCGCGAACCGCGCGCACTGCCAACGCTTAAGCTCAATCCTGACGTGAAGTCCCTGTTCGATTTCACCTTTGATGACATAGCGATCGAGAATTACGATCCGCACCCTGCAATCAAGGCGCCGGTGGCGGTATGATCGTGCGTCCGGCTACGCGCGCGGACAGCGCCGTCATTTTCGCTTTCATCCGTGAGTTGGCAGAGTATGAAAAGCTCTCTCATGCCGTGGATGCCACGGAAGAGGGGATTGCGGACGCGCTTTTCGGCGATAATCCACGCGTTTTCTGCGACATCGTCGAACGCCATAACAAGCCTGTCGGCTTTGCCTTGTGGTTTTATAATTTCTCGACCTTTCGCGGTAAACACGGCATCTATCTTGAAGATCTCTATGTGCGGCCGCATGATCGCGGTCATGGCTGCGGTAAGGCTTTACTTGCCAATTTGGCGCGGCGCTGCGTCGCTGAAGGTCTGGCGCGGTTCGAATGGTCGGTGCTCGATTGGAACGAGCCGTCGATCGGTTTTTATAAATCGCTCGGCGCAGTGTTGCTCGACGATTGGACGATCTGCCGCGTCACCGATCAGGCGCTGTGGCGGCTGGCGGATGAGGCCCGATGAGTGTTCCCTTATCCATCATCGTCGCGGTGGCTGATAACGGCGTCATCGGACGCGACAATCAGTTGATCTGGCGGCTCCGTTCGGATTTACAGCGGTTTAAATCGCTCACGCTTGGTCGCCCCATGGTGATGGGGCGCAAGACTTACCAATCGATTGGCAAGCCGCTGCCGGGGCGGGAAACCATCGTGGTGACACGCGACCCTGCCTTCAGGCCGGAGGGCGTTCTGACGGCGGCCAATCTCGACGCCGCCATTGCGCTTGCGCAGGAGCGAGCACTGGCCTTGGGTGCTGACAGCGTGCCTGTGGTAGGCGGGGGCGATGTCTACCGGCAGGCCATGCCGGCTACCGACCTCATCCGCCTGACGCGGGTTCATTGCGCGCCGGAGGGCGATACGTGGTTTCCAGACCCCGATCCGGTTCTGTTTGCCGAGACAGGCCGGGAGAGCCATCCGGCAGGCCCACATGATGAGTTTTCGTTCACCTTCATCGATTACAGCCGGAGACCCCGCGACGAAGGGCCACGTTGGAGTTGACGCGGGGCGATCAAGACCCCACTTCCTGCTGAAAAAGAACCAGAGAGGATCAGCATGCCTTGGAGCAATCAGAGCGGTGGCGGTGGCCCATGGGGTCAGAAACGTCCCGGAGGTCCATGGGGTGGCGGTGGCCCCTCCAATGGCGGGCCGGGCGGAACGCCGCCCGATCTTGAAGACCTGATCCGCAAGAGCCAGGACAAGCTCAAGAACATTCTTCCCGGCGGGGCCATGGGTAGCCGTGGCATTGGGTTGATCGTGCTTGGCGCAGCCGCGCTGTGGCTGGCGACGGGCTTTTACACGGTGCGTCCCGACGAGGTCGGTATCAATTTGATTTTCGGTAAGCCGATCAGCCAGAGCCAGCCGGGCTGGAGCTATAATTTCCCCTATCCCGTTGGGCAGGTGATCAAGCCAAAGGTGACGACCGTCAACACGACCGAAGTCGGGTTCCGCGGCTCGGAGGCTATGCGCCGCAATGTGACGCGCGATGTGCTTGAAGAAAGCCTGATGCTCACAGCCGACGAAAACATCGTCGATATCGATTTTGCCGTGCAATGGCAGATCAATCCGGCCAAGGCGCAAGACTACGTGTTTAATATTCAGGCACCTGAAGCCTCGGTGAAAGCCGTCGCCGAAAGCGCCATGCGCGAGGTCATCGGCCGCCGCAATGTGCAGCAGATCCTGACGACGGATCGCGCTGCCATCGAGCAGGACGTCAAGCAGGTGATGCAGGAGACGCTCAACACCTACGGCGCGGGCGTAGAAATCCGCGCGGTACAATTGTTGAAGGTCGATCCGCCGGCGCAAGTTATCGAGGCGTTCCGCGACGTGCAGGCTGCGCGTCAAGATCAGGATCGCATGCGCAACGAAGCAGAGACATATGCGAGCAAGCTTGTGCCTGAAGCACGCGGCGAGGCGGCTCGGATTGAGCAAGATGCGGAAGCCTATCGCTCGCGCGTGATTGCCGAAGCTAATGGTCAAGCGTCGCGCTTCTCGCAGATCTATGCCGAATACAAGAATGCGCCGGACGTCACGCGTCAGCGTATGTATCTTGAAACGATGGAGCGCGTGCTCGGTCAGTCCGACAAGGTGATCATCGATCCGAAGGCGGGCCAAGGCGTCGTACCTTATCTGCCGCTCAATGAGCTCGGTACATCCGGCAAGACGGGAGGCACGAAATGAACTCCGTCATGCGTATGGGTTTGATCATCGGCGCGCTCATTGTCGCCGTCGTCGGTATCGGTTCCACCTTCGTCGTGCAGCAGACACAGCAAGCACTTGTCTTTGTGTTCGGTAAGGTTGCGCGGCCGCCGATCACACAGCCCGGGCTTTATTTCAAACTGCCTTGGGAAAGCGTGATCTATGTCGATCGCCGTATTCTCGATCTCGAGACACCGTCGCAGGAAGTGATTGCGGCGGATCAGAAGCGCCTCGTCGTCGATGCGTTCACGCGATACCGTGTGACCGACCCGCTGCGTTTCTACCAGTCGGTGAACAATGTGGCCGGTGCTAATTTGCGCCTTGCCTCGATCGTAAATTCGGCCGTGCGTACTGTGCTGGCCGATGCGAGCTTCGCAAGCGTAGTGCGCACAGAACGTTCGCAACTGATGAACAAGATTCGCGACGATGTGAATCGGCAGGCTGGCGGCCTTGGTATCCAAGTCGTGGATGTCCGTTTGCGCCGCGTCGACCTGCCGGATCCCAACTCGCAGGCGGTGTTCCAGCGCATGCAGACCGAACGTCAGCGTGAAGCAGCCGATATCCGCGCACAGGGTTCGGAAATTTCGCAATCGATCAAGGCGAAGGCCGATCGCGACGCGACCGTGATCCGCGCCGACGCAACGCGTCGTTCGGATGAAATCCGCGGTGCGGGCGATGCCGAAAAGAACCGCGTTTTGGCGGAAGCCTTCCAGAAGGATCCCGATTTCTTTGCCTTCTATCGGGCGATGCAGGCTTATGACAATGGCCTGAAGGCAACCGGCACAAGGTTCATCCTAGGGCCGCAATCGGAGTTCTTCCGTTACTTCGACAATTCGAAGGGGCAAGCCGCCCCGGCGAAACCCTGACCCGGCGGGCGGCACGCAAGTGCCGCCCGTCCTCGTTCTGCCGTATTCTTGATCGCTGATGTGTGCGAAATTGACGCGGGATCGTCCCGCCTCCGGAGGCTTCCGTCCCATGGCTCGTTCGACTTTTGACCTTCGTTCTGCGCTTTTGGCAGCCACAGCTGTCTTGGCCCTGACAGGCGCTCCGCAAGCTGTATTGGCGCAATCGCCGCGTGGACCAGACATCATTGCCGATGTTGCTGCGCAGGTGATCGATTCTGTGGTCAACATTTCGGCGACGACGACGGCGACCGAGCAGCGCGCGGTACCGATGCCGCAATTGCCGCCCGGCTCGCCTTTTCAGGACTTCTTCGAAGAATTCTTCAAGAACGGCCCCGGCGGCGAGGGGCCGCAGCAAGGCCGTCCGCAGCGTCGGTCGAATTCGCTCGGATCAGGCTTCGTCATCGACGCTTCCGGCATCGTCATCACCAATGCGCATGTGATCGGCGAAGCCAATGACGTGACCGTGATCTTCGCCGATGGCCGCAAGTTGAAAGCCGAAATCGTCGGCAAAGACACCAAGGTGGACCTTGCCGTGTTGCGGGTGAAGCCCGACAAGCCGTTGAAGGCTGTCAAGTTTGGCGATTCGGAAAAAACGCGCATCGGCCAATGGGTGATGGCGATCGGCAATCCGTTCGGACTTGGCGGCTCGGTTTCTGCGGGCATTATTTCCGCGCGCAACCGCGATATTTCCGATCAAAGCTATGGCCAGTACATCCAGACCGATGCCGCGATCAACAAAGGCAATTCAGGCGGGCCGCTGTTTGACATGAATGGGGATGTTATCGGCATCAATACGGCGATCCTGTCGCCGTCGGGCGGCTCGATCGGCATCGGTTTCGCGGTGCCGTCGGCTTTAGCGCGGCCGATCATCGACCAGCTCTTGCAGTTTGGTGAAACGCGGCGCGGCTGGCTTGGCGTACGCATCCAGAATGTCGATGAATCGATTGCTGAATCGCTCAGCCTGAAAGAGCCCAAGGGCGCACTCGTTGCTGGCGTCGACGACAAGGGTCCGTCGAAGCCTGCTGGCATCGAGCCGGGCGATGTGATTTTGAAATTCGACGGCAAGGACGTGAAGGATTCGAAGGATTTGCCGCGCATCGTTGGCCAGACGGCGGTGGGCAAGGAAGTCGATGTTCTCCTTCTTCGCAAGGGCAAGGAAGTCACCAAGCAGGTGAAGCTTGGCCGCCTCGAAGAGGGTGAGAAGGTCGCCAAGGCCAGCGCGACGCAGGGCGAGGCTGACAAGCCTACGATCAAGAAAGCGCTCGGACTCGATCTGTCCCCGATCACGGATGAAGCCAAGCGGCGTTTCTCCATCAAGGACAATGTGAAAGGCGTACTGGTTTCGCGTGTGGATCCCAATTCACCGGCAGCAGACAAACGGATTCAGGTCGGCGACATCATTGTTGAAGTCCAACAGGAAGCTGTGACAACGCCTGACGCCGTTACGAAACGTGTCGACGCGCTGAAGAAAGAGGGTAAGAAATCGGCCCTGTTTCTGATCGCCAATGCACAGGGCGATGTGCGCTTCGTTGCTCTGTCGCTGGAGTGACCGCAAGGCCTCATGGTGAGGCGCGGCATAGCCGCGCCTCGAACCACGAGGGAAATCAGTTTTCTTTAACGTTGAAAACGACGTCGTCCTTCGGGAGGTGCTGCTCCACAGCGCCGTTCAGGGTTAGGATTTACGCCTAAATTTACAATGAATTGCTCTGCCTCTGCGCTCTTCGCAATGACGAGATTTAATTCTTTGGCAGTTCCGCTTTTTCCGTAGGCTCTGCAAGCAGGCCATGGGGTGCGGCTTCTTTCAAATCGACACCTGTCAAACGTAAACGCAAGGCTTCGCGCGCCAGCCATGCGATCTTCTGTGCTGCCATTGCAGGCGAAAGCCCATGCGCATGGATGTTGGAAATGCAATTGCGTTCGCTGTCTTTTCGGCCTGGGCGTGGTGCGAAGGTCAGATAGGCACCGAGTGAATCGGCTGTTGTTAGACCGGGCCGTTCACCGATCAGCATGATAAAAAGGTCAGCATTTAGGGCCACGCCAATCGGATCGGACAGGGCGCCCCGCGCACCTTTGGCCAGCACGATGGGTGCGCATGAAAAATCCGAAAGTAATTTGAGCGTGCAGCGCCTTCGTCGGCAACCCATAGCCCGCACGAGCGAACGCGATGCGGGCGCGGGTGAGATGTTTGAGCGGGTCGAAGGGCGATGTCATCGTCACGCTTCCTGTGCTGCAAGGAGACGTTGCGTGGCTGCCGATGAAGCCTCTGCGGGCAAACGGCCTCGCGTATCGAGCAGTCCCATCCGCCTAAGCCATTCTTCAAATTCTGGGGCTGGTCTCAGTTTTAAAACATGGCGCAGACGAACAATGTCATGGAACGACAGGCTCTGATAATTGAGCATGATGTCGTCTGCGCCCGGTACCGCGATGACGAAGTTCACGCCGGCATTGGCAAGCGCGAAGGCAAGCAAATCCATATCGTTTTGATCGGCTTCGGCATGGTTGGTGTAGCACACATCGACACCCATCGGCAGACCAAGCAACTTGCCGCAGAAATGGTCTTCAAGTCCGGCGCGGATGATTTCCTTGGCATCGTAAAGGTATTCAGGCCCGATGAAGCCAACGACCGTATTGACGAGCAGGGGTGAGAAGGCGCGCGCGACGGCATAGGCGCGTGTCTCCACCGTTTGCTGGTCGACACCGTGATGAGCGTTTGCCGATAAAGCTGCACCCTGTCCAGTTTCGAAATACATGACGTTGTGCCCAACGGTCCCTCGCTTGAGGGCGAGCGCCGTGTCTTGTGCCTCGCGCAGCATAGCGAGCGTAACGCCAAAACCTTCATTGGCTTTTTGCGTCCCGCTCATGCGTGTCGTGGATTAGGCGCGTGACGTCATCTGATTCATAAGGGATGAAATTTGCGCTCAGAAAATCTACGAGCGGCAAATCGGCAAGTGCCATGCGGGCGAGTATGCGCGTCTTTTGATCCGGTGCGGCGAGGCCCGCCAAAGCGTCGCCGGAACGTTGCGGCGAGGCTCGCGCCAAAAGCGTTTTCAGATCACGAAAACGAACGCGCTCATGGCGAAAATCGACGTAATAGATGCGGCCCCCAGCTTGGTTCCGCGTGTCAGTCTATCGCGCTGGGCGTGGGGGTCCAGTTTTGATTAAGCAACGAATTCGCGGCGATTATAGCCCTGCGCATAGAGAAGTGCTGTCAGATCGGCATGATCGATGTGTGCAGCCGCTGCCTCGGCAACGGCGGGTTTGGCATGGAAAGCCACGCCAAGCCCAGCTGCCTGCAGCATGGCAAGATCGTTGGCACCATCGCCGACTGCCATAGTTTCAAGCGGCAGCAATTGGTTGATGCGGGCCAGTTCCTTGAGGCTTGCGAGTTTGGCTTCCTTGCCGAGGATCGGTTCCGCGACAAGGCCCGCCAGTACTCCGTCTGTAAGGATCAATTCATTCGAGCGATGTTCGTGAAAGCCGATGGCTTGCGAGACGGGGCCGGTGAAGAGTGTAAAACCACCCGAGACGAGCGCGGTGTAGGCGCCATGTGCGCGCATTGTGTGCACGAGTTCGTGCCCGCCCGGCGTATAGGTGATGCGTTCTGCGAGGATGGTGGCGATGACTTTCACGTCGAGGCCCTTCAGCAGAGCGACGCGTTCGCGCAAGGCGGGTTCGAATGATAACTCACCGCGCATCGCGCGTTCCGTGATGAAGGAGACCTGTTCTTTCAGGCCGACGAAATCGGCGAGTTCATCGATGCATTCCTGTCCGATCATGGTGGAATCCATATCGGCCAAAAACAGTTTCTTGCGCCGACCGTCCACGGGCTGAACGACCACGTCGATGGGGTAGGGCTCAAGCGTCCCTCGTAGCGCATCGGCCAAGGCGCGTGGTGCCAGCGTGCTTTCGAATATGAGATCGGCGGCTACATCTTTGTCCAACCAATGCGTCTGTCCCTCAAGGCCGAGGGCTTGCGCGCCCCGCGCAATCAAGGCAGGTGTGAGCGCGGGCGTTTGCGGGTTCGAGACGAAGGTCGCGACGAGAAGCGTCATCAGGCGTGTCCGGAGAGATCAGTTCGGCATGGGTATCGGTGCCATTCTCATTGCAGGCCCGACGGCGTCCGGCAAGTCCGCGCTCGCCATCCGTTTGGCGGAGAGGCTCGGCGGGACGGTCATGAATGCCGATTCCATGCAGGTTTACCGCGATCTCAGGGTCATCACAGCGCGTCCTACGCCTGATGAGGAAGCGGTCGTGCCGCATCGTCTGTTCGGCCATGTCGATGCTGCGGCGAATTACTCTGTCGCGCGCTGGCAGGCGGATATGCACGGCGCACTGGCTGCATTGGCAGGGGAAGGGCGGATGCCCATCGTCACCGGCGGCACGGGCCTCTACTTCAAGGCTTTGACGCAGGGGCTGTCCGATATTCCGCCCGTCGATCAGGATGTCCGTGCGGCCGTGCGCGCGGATGCTGAAGGGCGCGCGCCGGAAGAATTGCATCTCATGCTGGCGGCGGTCGATCCCGTCACGGCGGCCCGCCTCAGGCCGAGCGATCCGCAGCGCATTATCCGTGCGCTCGAAGTGTTTCGCAGCTCAGGCCAACCGTTGGCACACTTCCAAGCCAAGCGGGAAGGCGCGTTGTTGCATGGTCCGTTCTTGGCCTTCTTTCTTGAGCCTGATCGCAATCAGTTGCGGGCGCGGATCGATGCGCGGTTTGATTCCATGGTGCATTCAGGTGCTGTTGAGGAGGTTGAACTGTTGATGCGGCGCGGCCTCGATCCAGCATTGCCTGCCATGCGCGCGCATGGCGTGCCGTGGATTATTCGTGCGTTGCGCGGTGAGATTGCCATGGCCGAAGCAGCCGAGGGTGGCAAGGCTGATACGCGGCGCTATGCCAAACGACAGCACACATGGTTCCGCCATCAGGCGCCGGAGTTTCAATGGGTGTCGCCCGAGGTCGCGGATGAGCACATTCTGGCGGCGTTCAATGCATCCATTTGAACAGAATGCCGCCGACGCTCATGACCACTTCAAATAGGATGAGCAGCACGATGATCTGTTCGAGTCGCAAGCTGCGTTGCTGATCGATAAGATCAGTGAGCGCGCGCGCGGTGTCCTGCACTACATCGATCTTGCGTGACAGCGTGTTGGCGCGTTCTTTAAGTTCATATTCGTCTTCCAGCCGCGCATAGAGGCGTTCGAGATCCGAACGGTCCCAAAGCACGTCGGGCTTATCGTCGACAGCAACGCGGCCGGCCATGCGGTGATCGACAAGTAGCGCTTCGCCGATCAATTTGATGATCGCTTTTCTTTGGTGCGGGAGTTTTCCGTCACGCGCGAGATCGCGTGCCAGCGGATCGATGACATCGAACACGGCACCGACTTGCCGTTCATGATGGGCGAGGGCGACGCTCTTGGCCAAAACATCGGCGATGACGAGCAGGCGCTCAGGCGTAAATTCGCGTAGCGAGACTGGGCCACCGGGCGGTGCGAGATCGTCCTTTTCCGGATCGAGAACGATGCTCGCGATCTCGTCATCGATGCGCGGCAGCTTGCCGGAAATGCGTGGTTCGATCTTACGCAGGAAATCGTCTTCCTCGATCGGCGAGAGGCCGGCCAAAACCACGACACCATAACGAAACAGCGCGGCAAAGCCGTGATTGCCGATCTTGAAGGCAAAAGGCGTCGTCGAAATCATGTCCGAGCGCTCGAGGCCAGCCGTATCGAGGCGGTCGCCGAGCATGAGCGCGCGGATCGTGCGCATTTCGCGCGTGGGGCGTGGTTCAATCATGGGGGGCTTGTGCCAGATTGGATAGGCAGGCCGCAAGCTTCCAGCTTGAGCCGGAGCGCTTGAATTGACTTTGCACAAGCCGGAGGGTCATTCTCCGCCCCTATTCAAGGCCCGTTGGGTCCGCCGATGGAGGATTTTTCATGCGTCTGGTCCTTTCAGCGCTTTCTGTTTCGCTTCCGCTTATGTTGGCCGGTGCAGCCTCGGCCCAGAGCCCGTTTCCGACGATGACCGGGACCTGGAGCGGCAATCTCGACATCATCGCCAAGGGTAAACCCTCGGTGCATGACCCCAAGCAGAACCCGAACGCGCCAGCCACATATCGCAAGGATCCGACGACGCTGACGGTGAGCACACAAAATGAGCGCTCCTTTTCAGGGCAGGTGAAAACGTCGCAGGGGACGAGTTTTGTTGTGGGTTTGATGGCGCATGATCTGCACCAGATTGTGATTACGGGTCCCGAATTTCATCTGACTGCCCGGCTGATCGATCCCAATACGCTTGATGGCTGCGGTTCGGCTCGCAATGACCAAGGCTTTGCAAGCTATTGCATTGTGTTAAAACGTCAGAATCCCTGACGCTTTATTTTGGCGCGCGGAGCTTGACGGTTTCGCGCGTCGGGACTACGGTTTCCTCGCTATTCTCATAGGTTCGGGTTCGGACAACAATGCGCGTCATTCTTATTGTATCGCGAGCGCCAGCGACGGGACGGCCCTAAGGCCGCAATCCTGAAACTGGCGCATGACCCAAGGCCCCTCGCAGGGCCTTTTTTGTTGCTCGAGCCTGACCCATCCACACAAAGACCGAAGACGGAGTGAACACCATGTCCCGCGAGATGACCGGAGCCGAAATGGTCGTCCAAGCCCTCCAAGATCAGGGCGCCGAATTCATCTTCGGATACCCAGGTGGGGCCGTGCTCCCGATCTATGACGCGATCTTCCATCAAGAACAGGTCAAGCATGTGCTTGTGCGCCATGAGCAGGGTGCGGTCCATGCAGCGGAAGGTTATGCGCGCTCTTCCGGCAAAGTCGGCTGCGTGCTCGTGACGTCGGGTCCGGGTGCGACCAATGCTGTCACCGGCCTAACCGATGCCATGCTCGATTCCATCCCGCTCATCTGCATCACCGGGCAGGTGCCGACGCATCTGATCGGCTCTGACGCATTTCAGGAATGCGACACGGTCGGCATTACGCGCCATTGCACGAAGCACAATTACCTTGTGAAGCGGATCGAAGATCTGCCGCGCATCCTTCACGAAGCGTTCTACATCGCATCCTCGGGTCGCCCGGGCCCGGTCGTGATCGACATTCCGAAGGATGTGCAATTTGCCAAGGGCACCTATACGCGCCCGGTGAATAATCAGCACAAGACTTATCGTCCGCAATTGCAGGGCGATTCTGAAAAGATCAAAGCGGCCATCGAATTGATGGGCAAGGCGAAGCGCCCGATTTTCTACACGGGTGGCGGCGTGATTAATTCTGGTCCGGAAGCCTCGGCTATGCTGCGCGAACTTGTGCGCCTGACCGGTTATCCGATCACGTCGACATTGATGGGACTGGGCGCCTATCCGGCAGCGGATCCGCAATGGCTCGGCATGCTCGGCATGCACGGCACCTACGAAGCCAATCTTGCCATGCACGATTGCGACGTGATGATTTGCGTCGGTGCACGTTTCGACGACCGCATCACCGGCCGTCTCGATGCATTCTCGCCGAAATCGAAAAAGATCCACATCGACATTGATCCCTCCTCGATCAATAAGACGGTGAAAGCCGATATCGGTATCATCGGCGATTGCGGCCACGTGCTCGAAGATATGGTACGTCTGTGGCGGACAATGTCGCCGTCTGTTGACAAAAAAGCACTTGGCGATTGGTGGAAACATATCGACGAATGGCGGGCGAAGAAGTGCCTAGCCTACCGAAACTCTGACGACATCATCAAACCGCAATATGCGGTGCAGCGTCTCTATGAGCTGACCAAGGACCGCGATGTCTATGTGACGACGGAAGTCGGCCAGCATCAGATGTGGGCAGCGCAGTACTTCCATTTCGAAGAACCGAACCGTTGGATGACATCGGGTGGACTTGGTACGATGGGCTATGGCTTGCCAGCGGCTATTGGCACGCAGCTCGCGCATCCTAAAGCGCTCGTGATCGACATTGCCGGCGAGGCCTCGATCCTGATGAACATGCAGGAGATGTCAACGGCCCTGCAATACCGCTTGCCGGTTAAGATCTTCATTCTCAACAATGAGTATATGGGAATGGTGCGGCAATGGCAGGAATTGCTGCATGGTAGCCGTTACTCCGAAAGCTACTCGCATTCTCTGCCGGATTTCGTGAAGCTTGCCGAAGCCTATGGCGCACATGGCATCCGGTGCTCCGATCCGAAGGAACTTGACGCGAAGATCATGGAAATGATCGAGACGCCAAAGGCCGTGATCTTCGATTGCTTGGTGGCGAAGGAAGAAAACTGCTTCCCGATGATCCCGTCGGGTAAGGCGCATAATGAGATGATCCTTGCCGATATCGAGCAGGATATCGGCAGCGTCATCGATGAGAAAGGCAAGATGCTGGTTTAAGCCAGCATCGCCTGGGTCTGAACCATGCTCACGCTCGCCATTGGCAATAAGGCCTATTCCAGCTGGTCTCTCCGGCCGTGGATTTTGTTGTCCGAATTCGGCATTCCGTTTGCGGAAGATTTCATTCCGCTCGATACGCCGGAGTTTGCGACGCGCGTGGCCGCCTATGGTGCCGGTAAGACGGTGCCCATCCTCAAGGATGGTGACATCGTTGTGTGGGAAACGCTCGCGATCATTGAGTATGTTGCAGAGCTTTTTCCAGACAAAGCGATCTGGCCGCGCGACCGTGCTGCACGCGCTTTGGCTCGGGCAATCGCGTCGGAAATGCATTCAGGCTTCGGGGCGCTGCGTAGCGCGTGCCCGATGAACATCCGCAAGCGCTTTGCTACTCGCGATCATGGGCCGGGCGTGGCAAAAGATGTGGCCCGGATCGAACATCTTTGGGGCGATGCACGTCGTCGATTTGGCGGCTCTGGACCGTTCCTCTTCGGTGCGTTCAGTGCTGCGGATGCGATGTATGCGCCCGTTGTGACACGCTTTGCCACATATTCCATCCCGGTCAGCGCCGATGCGCGCGCCTATATGGATGCGGTGTTGAACACGCCTTCATTCCGCACATGGCATGCAGTTGCGATGGCCGAACCTTTCGTCGTCGCTGCTGACGAAATCGATGAGCAGGCGGTGGGGCCTTTCCCGCTGCCGTGAATATCTGTCCTTTGGTTGAACTCGCTGAAAGTCGAAACCGATGAAGTCGCATTATTCCGATCCGCCGCGCCGCCAGACACAGGCTCGTCATACGCTATCCGTCCTGGTCGATAACGAACCCGGCGTTCTGGCCCGCATTGCCGGTCTATTCTCCGGCCGCGGCTACAATATTGAGAGCCTGACTGTCTCCGAGACCGAGCATGAGAAGCATGTCTCGCGGATCACGATCGTGACCACAGGAACGGGGCAGGTGATTGAGCAGATCAAGAACCAGCTCGACCGTCTGGTGCCGGTACACAAGGTCACGGACCTGACCGTCACGGGCGAGGCTGTCGAACGCGAGCTCGCGCTGGTGAAGGTTGCAGGCAAGGGCGACCAGAGGGTCGAGGCCATGCGACTTGCCTCGGCATTCGGCGCTCGGACGCTCGATGCGACTTTGACGTCCTTTGTCTTCGAACTGACCGGATCCAGTGAGGATGTTGATCGTTTCGTCCGTCTGATGGGCGTTTGCGGCCTGGTCGAAGTCTCTCGCACCGGGATTGCCGCCATGTCACGCGGGCCTGAGGGGATGATCTAACGTCACCCGACCCTGCTCTCAGGGCAGGCCGGCCCCGCGCCGAACGCGGTCATCCTGTCTTCCTGCTTGATTCTCTTCACCGTCGCGCTTAAGCGCGTGATCCAAACCACACGACAAAGCCCAAGGAGCCTGTCCCATGCGTGTCTATTATGATCGCGATGCCGATCTGAACCTCATTAAGAGCAAGAAGGTCGCTATCGTCGGCTATGGCTCGCAGGGCCATGCCCATGCGCTCAATCTGCGTGACTCCGGCGTGAAGGACATTGTCGTCGCGCTGCGCCCCGGCTCTGCCTCGGCCAAGAAGGCGGAAGCCGAAGGCCTCAAGGTGATGACGGTGGAAGACGCCGCCAAATGGGCCGACGTTGTCATGATGCTGACGCCGGACGAATTGCAGGCCGACATCTATCGCGACCAGCTCGCACCGAACATGAAGAAGGGCGCTGCTCTCATGTTCGCGCACGGCCTCAACGTGCATTTCAACCTGATCGAACCGCGCGCCGACCTCGACGTGCTGATGGTCGCCCCGAAGGGGCCCGGCCATACGGTGCGTTCGGAATATCAGCGTGGCGGCGGCGTGCCGACGCTCATCGCGATCCATCAGGATTCGTCGGGCAATGCGCATGACATCGGCCTGTCCTATGCTTCGGCCAATGGCGGCGGCCGCGCCGGCATCATCGAAACGACGTTCAAGGAAGAGTGCGAAACCGATCTCTTCGGCGAACAGGTCGTGCTCTGCGGCGGTCTCGTCGAACTCATCCGCGCCGGTTTCGAAACGCTGGTGGAAGCCGGCTATTCTCCGGAAATGGCCTATTTCGAGTGTTTGCACGAAGTGAAGCTGATCGTCGACCTCATCTATGAAGGCGGCATCGCGACGATGAACTACTCGATCTCGAACACCGCGGAATATGGCGAATATGTAACCGGCCCGCGCATCATCACGGCGGACACGAAGGCAGAAATGAAGCGCGTTCTGAATGACATTCAGACCGGCAAGTTCACGCGCGACTGGATGCTTGAAAACAAGGTGAACCAGACTTCGTTCAAGGCCGTGCGTGCGCGCAATGCTTCGCACCAAATCGAAGAAGTTGGCGAAAAGCTCCGCGCGATGATGCCGTGGATCAAGGCCAAGGCGCTCGTCGACAAGTCGAAGAACTGATCGCGCCGTTTTTCTTCAACGCCCCCGTCTCGCGACGGGGGCGTTTTTCTTTGTCGGTTCTACCTTCTTCACACGATCCGCTCAGGGGGATAGACTTCCGCCATGTCCGAATTGATCCTTTCCATCCAATCCCACGTCGCCTATGGCCATGTCGGCAACGATGCGGCCGTGTTCCCGCTGCAAAGGCTGGGTGCCGAAGTGATTGCCATTCACACCGTGCAATTCTCCAATCACACGGGTTATGGCGCATGGACGGGCGAGGTGTTCAACGCAGCGATGATCGCGGATCTCGTCCGCGGGGTTGAGGCGCGTGGGGTGCTGGGGCTCTGCGATGGCATTGTGTCTGGCTATATGGGTTCTGCCGATATCGGCGCGGCCATCCTCGATGCGGCACTCACCGTGCGTTCTGCCAATCCCGGCGCACTTTATTGTTGCGACCCGGTCATGGGCGATGTTGGCCGCGGCGTCTTCGTGCGGCCGGAGATCCCAGCAATGTTGCGTGATAAGGCGATGGTGGAAGCTGATATTGTGACGCCTAATCAGTTTGAATTGGCACTTTTGACGGGCCAAGAGGTTACCGATCATACCTCGCTCGTGACAGCAATTCAGGCGCTTCATCGGCTCGGGCCGAAGATCGTCATGGTGACATCGGTGCTGACGAATGAGACGCCGGAGGATGCAATCGATTGCATCGCATCGGATGGAAAGAAAATGTTCATCGTTCGTACACCGCGTCTGTCATTATCGATCAATGGCGCAGGTGATGCGATTAGCGCATTGTTTTTTCTCCATTGGCTCCGCGACCATAGCGTTAGCTCTGCACTGGCGCAGGCCGTCTCGGCGATCTACGGAATTCTCAAGCGAACGGAAGACGAGGGATCACGCGAGATTCTTCTTATTCCGGCCCAAGAAGAGCTCGTTCACCCCAGCCATAAATTCAAAGCGGAAGCATTTTTGCCATGAAGCTCAGGGTCGCGACGTTTAACATTGAGAATTTGTCGTCGCGATGGAAGTTTGCCGAGGTCAGTCGAGCAGAGGTTGCTGCCGCAATGTCATTGGCTGAATTTGCGCAACCAAAAGATCGTGAGATTGCCGAGCGATCTATGGGGTTGACTGTCGAAGATGATAAGCGACAGATGACGGCGCTTGCGATCGCTGAAACGCGTGCCGATATCATCGCTTTACAGGAAGTGGATTCGCTTCGCGTACTGGAAGCATTCTTCGCAAATTATGTTCACCGACTCGCGGATATTCGCTACGGGCATTTCAAACTCATTGCCGGTAATGATCGGCGCGGAATCGATGTTGCCTTTGCTGCGCGACGAAATCTAGCCGCTGCCGATAGTGTGACCGCTAAAAGCTATCGCGAAGCGACGTTCGCCGATCTGGGCGTTTATGAGCAAGAGCTGGCTGAATTTGGGATTAAACCAAATGACCGTTTGTTCAATCGCGATTGTCTTGTCGTCACCGTTCCTGTGCATGGCACGTCTTTGAGCCTGTTCATCTGCCATTTGAAGTCGATGAGCAATGGCAAAGGTGGCGATGGGCGTGCTGCAACGCGGGTGCTGCGTCGGGCGGAGGCTCGTGGTGTAAGACGGATCATCGAAGAACAATTTGGTAGCGGCTTTCGTGATGCGCCTTGGATCATTGCGGGAGATCTCAACGATTATCGACTTCGGTTGCGGCGTGCTGGAACAATCGAGGACGCATCGCCAAGCGGGATTGATGTTTTATTTGATAAATTTGCATTCAATCCAGTCGATTCCTTGCCCGAGCATGAACGCTGGACGCATTATCACCGCGCTTGGTCGGTCGAAGAGGAGCGCATCATGGAGGAGCATGTGCAACTCGATTATCTGCTGGTCTCACCAGCGTTGAAGGAACGCGTTCGGGACGTCTCTATCATTCGTCGTGGGTTACCTTATCGTGTGCCTCTCGATCCACGCGATACTGATCGCAGCATTCCGACCTTGGCAAGCAAGGGCGACCGCTATCCGCGCGTTGGCTGGGATCGCCCTAAGGCTAGCGATCATTGTCCTGTCGTGATCGAAATCGATCTTCATACGAGGTGATACAATGAAACGGCCTTTTGTGACGCTCGACGTTTTCACCGAACAGAAATTTGCAGGCAATCCGCTCGCCGTTGTCTTTGAAGCCGATGGGCTTTCGGATGCTGCCATGCAGACGATCGCACGCGAATTCAACCTGTCAGAGACCGTGTTTGTGCAACGCCCGGCCGATCCAGCGCGTCGGGCCGATCTACGGATTTTTACGCCTGCGCGGGAATTGCCTTTTGCTGGGCACCCCACGGTGGGTGCTGCGGTCGCTATTGCCCTGCACGATGGTGCAAAGGGCGAGGTGGATTTCGTGTTAGGCGAGAAGGTTGGTCCGGTCCCATGCCGCGTCAGTGTTGCGAGCCATGAATTGGGGCACGCACAATTCGATCTGCCGCGGTTGCCCGAGCGTGTGGGTGATGCGCCTCCGCTTACGATCATGGCGGCGGCGTTGCGCGTGCCGGACAGTGCCATTGGTTATGGCGTGCATCAAGCGGCCCTCTATTCCGCTGGCAATCCGTTCACGATGATACCGCTCAAGACGCGCACACATGTCGATACAGCCGTGCTTGATCGCGATGCTTTTGCCAAGATGGAGCAGGGCGACGCGAAGAATGCGTTTTTCTATTGCGCCGAGCCAACCGAAGCGATGCATCATTTCTATGCGCGGATGTTTGCGCCTTCGCTTGGTGTTGGCGAAGATCCCGCAACGGGATCGGCGGTCGCCGCTTTTGCTGGCGTGATTATGGATTTCGAAAAGCCCGGCGATGGCATTCATCATTTTGGCATTGAGCAGGGATACAGAATGGGTCGTCCCTCGCAGATTGCGTTGACCTTGCATGTGGCAGGTGGGCTTTTGACGAAGGCCTCGATCGGTGGCGGTGCTGTCGTCGTGATGGCAGGTGCGCTCGACGCATGAGTCTTATCCCGCTGCGTGCGACGGAACTTGTTGTCGATCATAGGCCATGGGAATGGGCCGTGCGCGAACAGGCGCGCATTGCTGCCCATTGGGCAGCGCAAGCGAAAGGCAATTCAACTTTATTCGACGGTCGCGTGCTGGTGGCTTGGCATTATGAGATTGTAGATGATGTGCTGCGCGGTTCCTGTCTCGAAACAGATTTCTCGAAGTTTCTAGCTTGGCGCGATTTCGGTTTTCCCGACACCAGCATCGTCAACATTTTTGCTATGGCAGCGTTGCGTGCCGAGGATGGTGCTTACCTGATGGGCGTGATGGGCCAACACACTGCCAATCCAGGCAGGATCTATTTTCCGGCCGGCACGCCCGATCCAAATGACGTGGTGGATGGAAGCGTCGATCTTGCCGGTTCCGTCATCCGTGAATTGATGGAAGAGACTGGGCTTGGCACCGGCGATGTCACGATCGGCACAGGTTTCACCGCCATCAGGCGCGGGCCGAAGCTCGCCGTGATGCGGGATGTCACCGTTCGCGGTTCAGCCGATGAGGTGCGTGCGCGTGTGCGCGGCAATCTTGCTGGGTTGGCTGAGGATGAGCTCGACGATCTCTTCATCGTGCGCGGGCCGGGAGATCTCGACCCGGCACGCATGCCCGATTTCATTGTTGATTTTCTATCCGAGCGATTTCGTCAGGATGCTGGATAACCATATTTCTTGCGGATGGTTGTGACCATGGAGGTCGCCTCCGCACTGCGGCCCGCGGTGCAAGCAGCCTGCGCTTTCGAAAGATCGGCCGTTACAGAGTCGCGGACGCTCTGCGTCGTGTGTCCCGTTGCCAGATCATTGTCGATCAGGGCCTGAAAGCGCGCAACATCACCCTGACAACCCGGTGCGTCAGGCAGACGGAAATTCGAGGGCGAAACGCCGGCGGGTGCGTTTTGATAGGACACTTGGGACGGGGGCGTGTTGCAGCCTGCCAGAAAAGCGAGGGGCACGGCGGCGAGGGCCAAATGAACGAACTTCATACGAATCTCTCCCTTTCGCCAGATTGTGCCGTAATGTGGGTGGCCTTGCCAGATGCCAGTCTTGCCAGATGCCAGTCTTGCCAGATGCGAGTCTTGCAAGATGCTTGGCGCTCCGGTAGTTTGTTGTGGTACCGAAGGGCGTCCCGCCCCGATGGAGTGTGCCTTGGCCTTCTGCGCCGCCTCAGACCGCCTGATCTTGACGGAGACCCTCGCGGTCCGTCCGGCGGATGCGCGCGCGCTTCTTCTCGGCCTCCTGCTCCTTAGCCGCCCCTGAGGGCCGGCCGGGCCATGCCTGGGCGCTCAGGGGACCAGACGACAGCGCTTCCCATCATCCTGCGCCGCTTTCGCTAGTGGCGCCTTTGTTTCAAGGAAATTCCCATGTCCAAGGACCGCGTCCTGATTTTCGACACCACGTTGCGCGATGGCGAGCAATGCCCTGGCGCGTCCATGACGCTCGAAGAGAAGCTGCAAGTTGCCGAACTGCTCGATGAGATGGGCGTCGACATCATCGAGGCCGGGTTCCCAATCGCTTCCAATGGGGATTTCGAGAGCGTCTCGGAGATCGCCAAGCGTGTGAAGCGTGCCACCGTGTGCGGCCTTGCCCGTGCCGGGCAGAAGGACATCGATCGCGCCGGTGAGGCTGTGCGCCATGCTAAGAACCCGCGCATCCATACCTTCATCTCCACCTCACCGGTGCACATGAAATACAAGCTCCAGATGGAGCCTGAAAAAGTGCTCGAGATGGTCACACAATCGGTCGCGCGCGCACGCAATCTCGTGCCTGACGTCGAATGGTCGGCGGAAGATGGGACGCGCACCGAGCATGATTTTCTCTGCCGCGTTGTGGAAGCGGCGATCAAGGCCGGTGCGACCACGATCAATATTCCCGATACGGTAGGCTACACCGTGCCTGAAGAATATCGCGCTTTGTTCGAAATGTTACGCAACCGCGTGCCGAATGCCGACAAGGCCATCTTCTCCGTTCATTGCCACAATGATCTTGGCATGGCGGTGGCCAATTCGCTCGCCGGCCTGCAGGGCGGTGCTCGCCAGATAGAATGTACGCTCAATGGCATTGGTGAGCGCGCCGGCAATGCGGCCCTTGAAGAGGCTGTTATGGCGATCAAAACGCGCGGCGATGTGCTCAATTTCGAAACCGGCATCGACACGACCATGCTGATGCGGGCCTCGAAGCTGGTCTCGGCGGTCACTTCGTTCCCTGTTCAGTACAATAAGGCGATCGTGGGCCGGAACGCATTCGCGCATGAGAGCGGCATCCATCAGGATGGTATGCTGAAGAACAACCAGACCTACGAGATCATGACGCCGGAATCGGTTGGCGTCTCCAAGACCTCGCTGGTGATGGGCAAGCATTCGGGCCGCCACGCCTTCCGCGAGAAGTTGAAAGAGCTTGGCTATGAGCTCGGCGAAAATGCGCTTGAAGATGTATTCAGGCGGTTCAAGGATCTCGCCGATCGTAAGAAGCATGTTTATGACGAAGACATCGAAGCGCTCGTCGATGAAGGGCTGCACACTGAAGAAGACCGCATCAAGCTGGTTGCTCTGACCGTGATTGCCGGCACGCAAGGGCCGCAGCTCGCCACGCTGACGCTCGACGTCGACGGCGTGCACCGCACGGTGCAATCCTCCGGCAATGGTCCTGTCGACGCGACATTCGCCGCCATCAAGGCGCTCCTGCCGCATGAAGCAAAGCTCGAGCTCTACCAAGTCCATGCTGTGACCGAGGGCACCGATGCCCAAGCGGAGGTTTCCGTGCGGCTCGGCGAAGAGGGCAGCTCGGTGACGGCGCGTGCCGCCGACCCCGATACGCTCGCCGCCTCCGCCCGTGCCTATCTCTCGGCGCTCAACAAGCTGATGCAGAGGGCGGCTCGCGGCGGCCATGAGCGCCGTCTGCATTCGACCGCTCCATTGGGTGGAGTTTGATGCACTTCGGCTGTTGACCAGCCTTGGAGCGCTTCTAGAGCCTCTTCAAAGCCCGCGCCTCGGCGCGGGCTTTTTGTATCGCGCCGGCCTTTGGGACGTATCGCCTGAATCGAGCCTGCTGCCATCCTGATGCCGTATGGCAATGTGGATGCTGAGGCGGTGTGCGCGCTGCCCTTTTTGCGAGCCTCTCACGCGCCGCCGGCGCTGCACCGCCCGCGCGGCTGGAGCGTTAGAGAAAGGGCCGGCCAGCGAGGGCAATTTTGCACTGTTGGCATGCCTGACCAATTGTGAGTCGCCCCTTTGCCTTATAGCTGTTCGACGTGGATTTTCCCGTTGAGCTGAGCGATTTCGGCTGGACAGGCGAGGGCCCCTGCGTTAATCACCGGCTCGCAAGCGGGTGGGCTTTCAAAGCTCGGTCTTTTTGGAGATCTCCAGCCCCTAGCTTTCGATGGGCGCATAGCTCAGTTGGTAGAGCAGCTGACTCTTAATCAGCGGGTCCTAGGTTCGAGCCCTAGTGCGCCCACCATCGAAAGCAAATAAAATCAAATACTTAGACCATGTCTGATTTTGACCCCAAAACACCGTTTTGGGGTCCGTAAGTTTTCCGTAAGTTCGGCGCTGCATTTGAGGGCATTTTGAGCCCTTTTCGATATGCGGTTTTTGCATACCTAGCGTTTGATGCGCAGTTTTTGCAGCCCTGCGACAAAGGCGCGGTGAGCCTGATTCTGCTCGGCATGTTGGTAGTAGCGTTCTGTTGTTTGGAACGAGCGATGGCCGAGAATACGGGCGCTCACGCGGACTTGAGCGGGGTCTTCAATCGCCAAGGTCGTGGCCGCAGAATCGCGGAAGCGGTGGGGGTTCACGCCTTGGCCAAAGGCCGCCTTCGTCCGCAGGCGGATCTGCTGGTAGATCGACATTTGGGTCTGCGGCGAGCCTTCGGACGAGACCCATAGTCGGTCACCGACAGGTGACGCCCATCGTCCAGTCTGCGCCATCAGAACTGGTCGATGAACGCTGAGATAGGTCTCGAGCGCTGTCAGGAGTTCGTCCGGCCATGCACGCTCAAAACGTTGGTGGCTTTTTGTCTCGTCGGCCGAGAGCAGGAGAAACCAACTGCCCTGCTCACACATGAGGCTTTGGCCCAATGTGAGCTCCGTGAGGTTCTTGCGGCGTAATGGCCGAAGGGCGAGGAACGCGATAATGAGACCATCGCGGAACTGGAGTGCTTGCAGTCTCGGCGTGGACAACGCTGTCGCGCTTTGCATGAGCGAACAGCCAAGTGAAAATAATTCGTCACTTGGGATGATCTTGTCGCGCTTCGATCGGACGGGTTTTGCGACCGTCCGAAGTTTCGCTTCAATCTTGCGAATAAAACCAAACGCCCCTGCCGGAACGATCGTTGTCGCCATCGTATGCAGCTCTTGTAGACGGTTCATGACGGTTTGGTCGCCATTTCCGCAAGCGCGCAGTTCGGCCACATAGGCGCTGACCGTCTCAGGCGTGATCCGGGTGCCTGCTTCTTCCACGAAGAGTTCAGGGCGCGAACGCGCGAGAAAGCTCAGCCAACGGCCATAACCCTTTTCAACTTTGGCATTGCTGATCGGGCGTAAATGTGAGCGGTCGGCCACGTCAGCAAATGGATCAGAGGCTGACAGTGATGCCAGCCATTGTTCACGATCCTTCTCTGGCCAACGCTCAATCCGGAGCAGGGCTACTTTGGCTATCTTATGGTCCGACTTGGCCATCAGCGTTTGGTGCGCCGCTGCGTAACATGGGCCTGATGCCGATCGCGCAAATCATAAACAAGTTGATCAAAATGGGCTTGCGCGGATTTGGTCTCCGCGCCGCTATAGGCTGAGACCGTTGTGTTCAGGCTTTTGTGGCCCAAGATTAGGCGCATCACCTGATATCCACCTGGGTTCTCATTCAAATAGATATACGCCATCGCATGGCGGAAGAGATGCGGATTCATCGTGAGGCCTGTATACGCCTTCACCGTTTTTGCGATCTGCAGTGACAACGTATTCTTTGATTTGGCTGACAGGCCATCGTTTCCGATAAATAGATAATCGCTAGGGCCTTTCAGCCGTTGAGGCCGGATATCCGTTAGATACCAGTCAATCAGCCGAGATGTTTCATCAGGCAAGTTGAATTGCAGACGATTGTTGTTCTTCACCTCATCCTGCGCATAGGTGAGGATATAGCGGTTCCGATATTTTTTGAGATTG
>JAIYCE010000095.1 GCA_027488155.1 Hyphomicrobiales bacterium
GAGTGATATGAACGCATCAATCGTAACGCGGCCTTGCGCGAAGAAATATTGCTCGATGGCCGGACGCGCATCGAGACCGGCGGCGAAGACCGGAACAACATTGAGCCCACGCGATTCAAGCGCGGCGATGACGGCATCGTAATGCGCGTGATTGCCTGCGAGCAGGTAAGACCGCATCAACAACAGACCGACAGTGCCGCGCGCGTTCGGATTGCGCGGCAGGGCCTTCAGATCTTCGACGATGCGGCCCTTGGCGCGGGGATGATAAAGGCCACAATCGGGATAATCGACTGGCGCTTCGACCTTGACGGTTCCGCGCAAAACCTTGCGCGGGCCGTCCGCGTAACGATCAATCAATTGGCGGACCATGTTGACGACATTGCCGTCTGAACCTGCAAGCCAGTACGACAGCGTCAGGAAATAGGCGCGCATGTCCTGCGCTGTCCCGGGGATGAAGCGCAAAATCTGCGGCAGGCGGCGTAGCATCTTCATCTGATGCGCGCCCTGTGCGCCGGGCTTGTCGCTTTTGCCGCGCAGACGCTTCAAAAAAGCGATCGCGCCCGATTGATTGCCCGACATTGAGAAACGGCCAAGCCGCGTCAGTTTCACAACCTCAGAGGAGGAGAGGCAGGCGGCAACGGCATCGCAATGGTCGCGGCGCGCCATCAACGCATCGAAGACCGGGCGGATATGGTCTTCCATGAAGAGCATGGTGACGATCAGGATGTCCGCCGTCTCGATATCGGCGCGGCAGCGGGCGAGGGCACCCTCTTCATCCCATTCGGCGGCTGCATGCAGAACAAGGGTGAGGCCGGGATAATCCTTGCGAAGAAGTATACGCGCACGATCGACCGCGCCGGACAAATGATCGTCCATCGTCACGAAGACGACCTTGATCGGGGTGGGGTTAGCGTCCGAAATGCGCTTTGGCATCGTAGAGCGTCTCCACACTGATCGAAGCTATTCCGCGCTCACGCGCGAAGGTTTCCGTGTTGCGGCGGGCTTTGCCACGCACGAAGAACGGGATTTTCTTGAGTTCCTTTTCGGCTTCGACCGTCCAGCCGGCAAAATCCGGTGGCGTCTCTGGCTGAGCTTGTTTGGACGGACCGAGATGCGACGGCGCGGCTTGATCGTTGAATTCGAAATCGTCGCGGAAGAGGCCAAGCAGATGCTCTTCCAAGCCCATCATCAGCGGATGGACGAGACTGTCGAAGAGGACGTTTGCACCCTCAAAGCCCATGACCGGTGAGAAACGTGCCGGGAAATCCTGAACATGGACAGGCGCGGAAATGACAGCGCATGGCAGGCCGAGACGCTTGGCGATGTGGCGTTCCATCTGCGTGCCGAGCACGAGCTCTGGCTGAGCCGCGATGATCGCTTTTTCGATCTCAAGATAATCGTCGCTAATCAACGGTGCAACACCGAGATCGGCGGCAGCGGCGCGCACTTCGCGGGCAAATTCGCGCGTATAAGTGCCTAATCCGCAGACGGTGAAACCAATCTCTTCACGCGCGACCCGCGCCATGGCGAGCGCATGGGTGGCATCGCCAAAAATGAAAACGCGCTTGCCGGTGAGATAAGTTGAATCGACTGAACGCGAATACCAGGGCAGGCGGCTTGCATCCATCTCGACTGGGACGGCGAGGCCCGCCAGCGCACAAATTTCTTCGATGAATTCGCGTGTGGCGTTGACACCGATCGGGATGGTCTTGGAAAAATTTTGGCCGAACTGCTTTTTCAGAAACTCAGCGGCAGGCCCTGCAATTTCCGTATAGAGCACAACGTTGAAATCAGCATCGGCAAGCCGTGAAATATCGGCGGGAGATGCCCCTTCCGGTGCCACGACATTGATCGCGATACCCAGATCGCTCAGCAGCGATTTGATTTCCTTGAGATCGTCTCGATGGCGGAAGCCAAGTGCGCAGGGCCCTAGAATGTTGCAGGTCGGATGAGTGCCGCTGCGCGGCGGTTTCGGTTGCGCAAGCGCACGCACGATGCGGTAAAAGGTTTCTGCTGCGCCCCAATTTTCTTTCTTTTGATAAGAGGGCAGTTCGAGCGGGATAACCGGGATCGGCAGATTGAGTGCGGTTGCAAGTCCGGCCGGGTCATCCTGAATGAGTTCGCCCGTGCAGGATGCGCCGACGATCATTGCTTCAGGTTTAAAGGTTTCGTAGGCGTCGCGCGCGGCGCGCTGGAACAATTCGGCAGTGTCGCCGCCGAGATCGCGTGCTTGGAACGTCGTATAGGTGACGGGTGGGCGCTTACTTCGCCGTTCAATCATCGTGAAGAGGAGATCGGCATAGGTGTCGCCCTGCGGCGCGTGCAGAACATAGTGCATGCCACGCATTGCGGTGACGATGCGCATGGCGCCAACATGGGGCGGGCCTTCATAGGTCCAGAGAGTCAGCTGCATCGTCAGACCCTCAACCTTGATGTACGTTCAAGTGGACGCGCAAATAATTCGGCCAGATCGCCCGCCTGTTCAAAACCGTGGACCGGTGAGAAAACGAGTTCGATGGACCATTTTGTGCGCAGCCCTTCGGCCTCAAGCGGATTGGCGAGGCCGAGACCGCACACGGTGAGATCGGGCTTCTCCGCGCGGCAGCGTGCGAGCTGGCGGTCGACATCCTGACCTTCAGAGACAAGCGCGTCGGGCAGGAGGTCCATGTCAGCGCCAAGGATGCCGCGATGGAGATAGGGCGTTCCGATTTCGAGCGGACGCATCCCTAGCTCACGCGACAAAAACCGTGCGAGCGGAATTTCGAGCTGCGAATCGGGGAAGAAGAAAATGCTTTTGCCATCTAGCGTGTCGCGATGGCGAGCAACCGCGCGGCGGGCGCGTTCACGTGGCGCTTCGATGGCGGGTGTCACGCGTTCTTGTGCGATACCAAATGCTTTGGCGGCGGCGCGGAACCAAAGTTCGCTGCCTTCGGCGCCGAATGGAAACGGCGCGTCGATCCTTGTTGCACCACGTGCTTCCAGCGCCTTTACCGTTTCGCCAAGGAATGGTTGCGCGAGAAGAAGCTGCGTGTTCGGACCCACCGCCGGCATTTCGCCCGCGTGGCGTGCCGGTAGGAAGCCGATATTCGTGATGCCGATTGCGGCGAACAAGGCGCGGAACTGGTCCTCGACGACATCGGCCATGGTGCCGGCGATCAGCAAATTCTTATCCTGCGTCGTTGGCATCGTTGGCACGAGAGACGTGAGGCAGGAATCCTCGCCCTGTGTGAAGGTCGTTTCGATGCCGCTGCCGGTGTAAGCTAAGATGCGTGTTTGTGGCAGTGTCTTCTGCGACAGACGTTCGGCCGCGCGTGAGAGATCAAGCTTGATCACTTCGGACGGGCAAGAGCCGACGAGGAACAGGAGCTTGATGTCGGGACGGCGTTCGAGCAATTGCGTGACGACGCGATCAAGCTCGTCATGCATGTCGGCGAGGCCGGCAAGATCGCGCTCTTCGATGATTGCGGTTGCAAAGCGCGGCTCGGCAAAGATCATCACGCCTGCAGCCGATTGCATCAGATGCGCGCAGGTGCGGGAGCCGACGATCAGGAAGAATGCATCCTGTATCTTCCGGTGTAGCCAGACGATGCCAGTCAGCCCGCAGAAGACTTCATGCTGTCCGCGCTCGCGCAGAACGGGGCGGTCGCAACCGGCGGAGGCGGGACGGTTGAGGATGTTAAGAGCGCTCATGACAGCGCTCCGCTGGCAAGATCGTTCGGGGACGACAGGCGCGCCTGTCTTAGCTTCCAAAGGAACTGGGCCGCATTGACGACATAGATCGCGTAGGCGGCCAGCGCGAGGAACAATTGGGCGCGCGGCTCCATCCAACCGGTGAACAGTGCGACGAGATAGGCGGTATGGAGGGCGATGACACCCATCGACACCACGTCTTCCCAATAGAAGGCGGGTGCAAAGAGGTATTGGCCATAGACGTCATGCTCCCAAAGGGAGCCTGTCACCATGATGGCATATAGAAAGAGGGTCTTTACGACGATGGAGGCCGAGGCGAGGGCGAAGCCTTCACCTGTCGCAAGGCAACGCAAAACGAGGCCCAAACTCACGAGGAAGGCCACAAATTGCAGCGGCGCGAGAATGCCCTGGACCAATGTCCATTTGGACTGGTCACGGCGTCGGCGCTCCTCCGCGGTATACAGCGCTTGGGCCGGGCTTGGGCCTTTTGGCACCTGCATGGCTCTTCCCCCTGACCCAAAGCTAGGCGGGACTCCATCAAGTGTCAAATATTATTGACGTCAGTCTTGTCGTACAAAATGGCGTAAGTATTATTTATAGTTGCGGTCTGGCTGGAACGGCGTAGCTTTTAACGGTCGGGCAGACGATCCAGAAGACGACCCAAAAAAAGACCAGACCCGCACAGTGAGAGACGCTCGGGCAATCGCATTGCGGTTTGCGGGCGGGTTTGGAGGATGTCGTGGACGGAAAAGGGCCCCAGGCCCCTGGAAACGCTCAAAAATCTCTCCGTCCGGATGGTCGGAGGCGCGCGAACAGCCAGAACCCAAAGATTAAGCCCGGTGAGGCTGCGGAACGGGTTCGGGCTTTTGTAACGCGCCATGGCCTCGCCAATATGGTGGGGAGCCGTGCCCAGCGCACCCTTGGCCTACCACCCTGCGATTCTTCCGCGGTGACCATGGTGGCTGAATGTGCGGTCAGCGGAGATGGTGAGCGGTTACGCCGAATCATTTCAGATTATAGTTCTGCTGGATGGTCCAACACCGTGTTATTGTTGGATCTTTTAGCTCCCGCTGTTCGCTTGATCGGGACTTGGTGGGAAGAGGATCGCTGCAACTTTGCCACCACTACATTGTCGACAGGGTTGATCGAGCGGGTGGTCTACGAGGTGACTCTCGCTAATCGCCGCCCGGTACCACTGAGCGCACCGCGGGCGCTTATCGCGGTGACACCTGACGATCAGCACAGTTTCGGCGCCGTCGTTTTGTCGGAGATCCTGCGGGCGGCAGGATGGTTCGTCGTGACGCGGCTTGATTCGAATGTCGCGCAATTATGCGCCGATGTCGCGTCAGATCGGTTTTCGTTGATCGGACTGTCTCTGTCGCGCACGTCGCGAATCGAAACCTTGCGGGACACGATCTGCCGACTGCGTAAAGAAGATAAAGCTCGCAAAGCCCGCTTTATTGTGGGTGGCCGTGTATTCACCAGTGGTGAAGCCCAAGCCGTGGACGTCGGCGCGGATTTCATGGCTGTTGACCCGCCTGAGGCGATCAGGCTATTGGATGATATATTGACTTTCGTAGCGGCAGATTGACGTCATCCCACCTAGACGTCGCTTGGAACGATGCAAGCGGTATCTGATGTTCTGGCTGCCACGGCTCAAAGCCGGGGGCAAAGAGTGACAGAGTTCCAGTTCTTTGAGGCTTCGTTTGGAGCGCTCGACGCACGGCACGTTGCGCGGCTTGTTGCCTCGACGATTGATCTCACTTTCGTTATCGATTCTGGTGGTCGCATTCAGCAAGCGGTGTCTCTCGACCCCCGTTTGGCGCGAGTCGCGCGCGAACATTGGGTTGGAAAGATGTGGGTCGAGACCGCAACGGTCGAAAGCCGCACGAAAATCAACGAGCTAATCGCGGAAGCTAACCCAGAGGCTCCCACCCGCTGGCGCGAGATCAATCAGGTGGCCGCAGGCGAAGAGTGTCCGCTCCGCTTTTCGGCGGTGAAGTTTGAGGCCGACGGGTTGATCGTCGCGATGGGTTACGATCTGCAACCCGTCGCGCAGCTGCAACAGAAGCTGGTTAACGCTCAGCGCGATCTCGAGCGCGACTTTCAGAAATTGCGTGACGCAGAAACGCGTTATCGCGTGCTTTTCCAGATGACTGCCGAAGCCGTACTGATCGTCGACGCCCAGACGATGAAGGCGGTCGACGCCAATCCTGCTGCTGCGATGATACTCGAAACCACACCGGGCCGGTTGGTAGGGCGAAGTGTCGCAGAACTTGTCGCGCCTGATAGCCGTGAGGCTTTGCAAAGCCTTATCGGCGGGGTGAAGTCGACAGGCAGAACTGAGGCCGTACGCGTTCATTTTGAGAGTGCCGGTAAGCCTTTTCTCGCTTCTTGCGCTGCCATCCGGTCCGATGACGGTCTATCGTTCATTCTTCGCCTTGCGCCGCTGGATACCGGGGCTAGGCAGCATGGGCCAAAAAATGTAGCCGCGAATGCGCTGGCCCAGATGCCCGATGGGTTTTTGTTGGCAGGAAGCGACCGCCGCATTGTCGATGTGAACGACGCTTTCCTCGATATGGCGCGACTCGGCCATCGAAATGAGGCGATCGGGACGACGCTTGACCAATGGCTCGGTCGGACGGCGGTCGAAGGCAACGTCCTGCTTGCCCATCTCAAGGATCACGGTCGTGTCCGCGGTTTTGCGCTCGCCTTACGAGGCGGTCATGGCACAGTCGAAGATGTCGATGTATCTGCTGTCAGTTTACAAGCTGATGGAGAGGTTTATTACGGTTTTCTCTTCCGGCGTGGAAAGCGTAACGACAGCCATGACGAGCAGCCCCTGGCCCGTTCTGCAGAGGATTTTGCAGATCTTGTCGGGCGCCTTTCGCTCAAGGGAATCGTTCGCGAGACAACCGATGTCATCGAAAAGCTTTGCATCGAGGCGGCATTGCGGCTGACAGGCGACAATCGCGCCGCAGCAGCGGAAATGTTGGGTCTAAGCCGGCAGAGCCTTTACTCCAAAATGCACCGCCATGGCATTGGCGATCTCGATGGGGCTGGACTCACGGACGAAGGTTGAGCGCCCAGATAGTGTTTGCCGACCCATTGTCGTGTCTATTTTTGTTTACACTTGCTGCGGTCATGCTAGCATTGCGGCATGACGGTAGACGCCACCCCGCTCCGTACTCGCTCTCCTTGGCCCGCTCCGGCGACCATTCTTGAGCTTTTGAAGCCGATCACATGGTTCGCTCCCATGTGGGCGTTTGCTTGCGGTGCCGTCTCTGCTGGCGTCCCGTTTTCGTTTGAGAAGATCTTGCCTGTTCTTGCCGGCATGGTGCTCGCCGGGCCGCTCGTCACAGGTATGAGCCAAGCCGCGAATGATTGGTTCGACCGGCATGTGGATGCGATCAACGAACCTGATCGGCCTGTGCCTTCGGGGCGTATGCCGGGTCGCTCGGCTCTTTATCTTGCGATTCTTTGGACTGGCCTGTCGCTGGTGGTCGCTTGGGCGTTGGGCCCAGCAGTGCTTGGCGCAGCTTTGCTCGGCGTTGTCCTTGCTTGGCTCTACAGTGCGCCGCCAGTGCGGCTTAAAAAGAATGGCTGGCTTGGCAATGCAGCCTGCGGCTTCGCCTATGAAGGTCTGCCATGGTTTACCGGCGCGGCGGTCATGTTGAGCGGACAAGTTCCGTCCGTGCCCGTCATGATCCTCGCTTTCCTCTATGCCTTCGGCGCACACGGAATCATGACGCTCAACGATTTCAAATCGGTCGAAGGTGACCGTGCGCTCGGCATCAATTCGCTACCAGTTCTTCTGGGTGTCGACAGTGCAGCGCGTTTTGCCTGTGTGATGATGGCCTTGCCACAAGCCGTTGTCGTTGCGCTCATTGCATTGTGGGGCAGGCCGGTCGAAGCGTTGCTGATTCTTGCACTGCTGCTTGTGCAGATCGTGCTCATGAAAAAGTTAATTGCCGCGCCGCGCGACAAGGCCGCTTGGTACAATGCCACAGGGACGTCGCTTTACGTGCTCGGCATGATGATCGCTGCCGTCGCGTTGCGCAGTGCGCTTCTCTAGGAGAATTCCGATGCAGGCCGTGCAACAGGGTTTGAGTTGGGTGTCCATCGTCCGGCTTGGGCTGGTGCAGACTGCTTTGGGTGCGATTGTTGTTCTCACGACATCGACATTAAATCGTGTGATGGTCGTTGAAGTCGGCCTTGTTGCGACAGTGCCGGGCGCATTGGTCGCTTTGCATTATGCCGTGCAGATGTTGCGCCCGCGTTTCGGTCATCTGTCCGACAATGCGAAGCGTCGGACACCGTGGATTTTGTTCGGTATGTGCGTACTGGCTCTTGGCGGTGCAGGCGCAGCGGCGGCAACAGCGCTGATGTTGTCTGACAAAACGCTGGGCCTCATCGCCGCAGTTGCGGCATTTCTCGCAATCGGATTCGGTGTCGGTATTTCCGGCACATCATTGCTTGCAACGTTAGCCGAGCATGTCGCGGAAAAGCGGCGCGCCGCAGCGGCCACTATCGTCTGGATGATGATGATTGCGGGATTTGTTGTCACGACAATCATTGCGGGACGTTTACTGGACCCGTTTTCACCGATGCGACTCGTCGCGGTTTCGGGTGGTGTTTCAGTTGTGGCCGTACTCGTTGCCTTTGTTGCTTTATGGCGTGTCGAACCGAGTGCGGATGCGCGTATTGCAGCAGCGAAACCGAAGGTCGATTTCAAACTAGCGCTCAAGGATGTGTGGAATGATCGTGAGGCACGGCGTTTCACCTATTTCGTTTTCATCTCAATGCTCGCCTACAATATGCAAGATCTGATCTTAGAACCGTTTGCCGGTGCGGTGTTTACATTTACGCCGGGTGAATCCACAAAGCTGTCGGGCGTACAACATGGCGGCGTGCTCGCCGGCATGATCCTGATGGCGGTCACTGGCAGTGTGTTTGGTGGATCGCGCAAAACAGTTTTGAAAGCATGGATGGTCGGCGGGTGCCTCGCATCGGCGATTTCGGTTGCGGGGTTGTGCATCGCCGCAAGTATTGGCCCGACTGCGCCCCTCAAGCCACTGGTTTTTGCGCTAGGTGTGGCGAATGGAGCCTTCGCCGTCGCGGCCATTGCATCGATGATGGCATTGGCGAAAGGACAATCCAACGCGCAGGCGCGTGAGGGAACTCGTATGGGTGTGTGGGGTGCCGCACAGGCGATTGCGTTCGGGCTTGGCGGTTTTGTCGGAACGATTGCAATCGATGTGGCAAGCCTGATCACGCCGTCGAAGGCGATGGCCTATGGCTGCGTCTTTGCGCTGGAAGGATTGACGTTTCTGGCCGCTGCTTGGTTGGCAGCGCGCATCAACCATGGCGGCGCACTTGTCGTCGAGCGCAGCACCATGCGTGCGGCGATGCAAAACGGATTATGAGGGCCGCCATGCAACAGAACATGATTTCGCAGGATACGATGGTACAAGACAGTTTCCGCGACTTGATCTATGACGCGGTTGTAATTGGCGGCGGGCCATCCGGTGCGACGGCGGCCGATCAACTGGCGCGTGCTGGATATTCAGTTTTGCTCGCTGATCGGGAAGGACGAATCAAGCCCTGTGGTGGTGCGGTGCCACCGCGGCTCATTCGCGATTATGCGATTCCCGATCATCTCATCGTTGCGCGCGTTAAAGGTGCGCAGATCATCGCGCCATCGAACCGACGTGTTGATATGCCGATCGAAAATGATGGCTATGTTGGCATGGTCGATCGTGAGGATTTCGATCCTTGGTTGCGTGCCCGCGCGGCTGCATCCGGTGCGGACCGCATCACCGGTACATTCGAACAGTATGAGCGCGAAGGCTCCGTTGCCGTTCTTTCGTTTGCGACCGGTGCGCATGGCATTGTCAAAATACGCAGCCGATTCGTGATTGGGGCCGATGGCGCCAATTCCACCGTTGCGCGTCTTGCTGTGCCGCGTGCGGGTAAGCCGAAATATGTTTTTGCCTATCACGAGATCGTCGAAGCGCCGCCCAATGGTATGCATTACAACCGGGAACGTTGTGACGTCTATTATCAAGGCCGGTTTTCGCCCGATTTTTATGCGTGGATTTTTCCACATGGCGACAAGGCATCGATCGGCACGGGCACGGCACATAAAGGCTTTTCACTGCGAAGTGCGATCGGCGATATGCGTGATGCGCTGGGTCTTGATGCATGCAAGACCATTCGACGGGAAGGTGCGCCCATTCCGCTAAAGCCGCTGAAAACGTGGGATAATGGCCGCGACGTCGTTTTGTGCGGCGATGCAGCCGGTGTCGTTGCGCCAGCGTCGGGCGAGGGTATTTACTACGCCATGTTGTGCGGCGAGATCGTTGCGCGTGCAGTCGGCGAAGCATTGAAAACTGGCGATGCACAAGCTCTCGCTTCGGCGCGCAAAAGCTTCATGAAACTGCATGGCCGCGTATTCATGGCGCTCGGTTTTCTCCAGGCGTTCTGGTACCGCAATGATTGGCTGCGCGAGAAGTTTGTTGCCATGTGCGGCGACAAGGATGTTCAGGCGCTAACCTGGCAGGCCTATATGGACAAGGAATTGGTGCGGCGGCAGAAGCTCGCCCATGTCCGTGTCATGCTCAAAGATATCGGTGTGCTTCTGGGTATCACCCCGAAGCTCGAAAAGCGCACGCACTAGGCGAATTCATTCACATAATCAGGGGCTTAATGCGCTGCGGGGGGCTTTTCCGCAGGGTCTAGTCGCGGCTCTTGGCTAGAGCGAGCGGCAGACGGGCGGTTTCGATCCGTACGATATCGTTTGCTTTCCTGTCCGAAAGGGCAGACAACAGAAACGCCGCGCC
>JAIYCE010000056.1 GCA_027488155.1 Hyphomicrobiales bacterium
CTTCCTGCTTCAATCCCTCCATGGTTACGGCATCGGCGATCAACAAGACATCGGCTTGGGGCTTGCCGGCTTCGATCTCTGATCTCAGCCGCGCCATAATGCGTGGCGTTCCATCGCGGACGAAATTGACCTCGACTTTGGGATATTGTGCCTTGAACGCATCGATTGTTTGTTGAGCATCCGACTGTGGCTGGCTCGTATAGATCAAGAGTTTGCCTTCTTGAGCCATGAGCGGCGTGGCAAACGAAAGGCCGAGCGATGTAACAAGAATGAAGCGATTCATGACGATATCTCCTGAGACGCTAGCCTTTCTTTCCTCAACGTTTGACATCTTTATGACAAACGAGCAACCAGCGCCCTTCTTATTGGCACAAGACTGTAACAATCGCCGGCTAACGATTCCCAAAAATCGGAGCGATTCGTAATGGCATCTGCTGAAACCCGCGCCTTAGTCAATGAAGCCGTCTATGGGCACCAAGACAGGCCAAAAGCATCTCTCCTTGACCGTTTGTTCGCGAGGGTATTCTCGGGGCTCGTCTATACACAGATCTGGGAAGATCCCTTTATCGATCTCGAGGCCATGGCGCTTGAATCTCATCATCATGTCGTGACGATCTCGTCGGCTGGGTGCAATGCGCTGAATTATCTGATGGCCGGTCCTGCCCATGTCGATGTTGTTGATTTGAACGGCGCCCATCTATCGCTGCTTGAATTAAAAATGGCTGCAATCGCAAACATGAGCGATCACCAAGCCTTTGAGGCATTTTTTGCCGAAGCTGCCAGCCGCCAAAATGTCGAAGTATATGATCGTGTTTTGCGCTGGAGCATAAGCACAAGCGGGCGTGTCTATTGGAATGGAAAAGCAGGCGGCAAACGCCGCATTGATATGTTCGCGAATGGTTTTTACCGCCACGGATTATTGGGACAATTTATTCGTCTCATGCAATTATATGCAAAGTTTCATGGTGTGAAGCTCGATGACTGGACCCGCTGTAAGACGCGTGAAGAGCAGATTGCTTGGTTTGACCGATCAGCACCCCGCCTGTTCAACGGGCGTCTCGTACAGTTGATCTGCAGGTCGCCTGTCATTCTTTACCAGCTTGGCATTCCGCCGCGGCAGTTTAATGAGCTATGCGACGGGAAGCCGGAAACGATGGCGGATGTGTTGCGTGAGCGCGCTCGCGCGCTGTTAACAACCGGAACCGTTGACGAGAATTATTTTGCTTGGCAGGCAACAACTGGACACTACCGGCCCGGTGGGCCCTACCCGCCTTATCTGCGGCCAGAGAATTTCGAAACGTTACGTGGCCGCATTGACCGGATCGCGCTGCATCAAAAGGGTGTTCGACAATATCTCCAAACGATGCCCGACGCTTCAGTCGACCGTGTTGTCTTGCTTGACGCGCAGGACTGGATGGATAACGCAGAAGTCGCCCGGCTTTGGACTGAAATTACACGCACAGCACGCCCCGGTGCCCGCGTCATTTTCCGGACGGCAGGCCTCACATGGCGCGCTTTTTCAGCATTACCTTTGGATATTGCGTCATCGTGGGAAACTGATGATCGCGTAAACCTTGAGATGACAAGCCGTGATATGTCCGGGATTTATGGGCGCTTTCACCTCTACCGATTGCGCCAAAAAAGCTAACGGACCGGGCCGATCACAATCATCAAAGCATAGCCGCCCCAAAGCTTTCTAACTTCAATAGGGCGGTTGTACGCGTCAGCAAGCTCTCGCGCTTTCGATGGCAGATCAGGTTGCGGCGTCACACCAAACAGCTTCAACCATGCCAGCAAAAATGGCCTGATCCACAGCGGCTGATCATGTGCACTACCAAAATCGACGATAGACAGCGTACCTTGCTTTTTCGTGAGCATAAGCGCGTGTTGCAAAGCTTCGCGCCATGGCGGGATCATTGACAGAGCATAAGAGATAAAAACGCGATCGAATTGGCTTTCCTGAAAAATGATTGAGCTATCGAAGCGAGTCGCGTCTCCTTCGGCCAATCTAATCTTCTCTCCGAGCCCTTTGCTCTTAATCGACGCACGGGCTTTTGCAATCATCACGGCAGAAACGTCGAAGCCGAAGAAACGGGCAGACGGATAATGTCGAGCAGCCTCTATGAGGTTGCGTCCGGTGCCGCAAGCAAGTTCAAGCACGCTACTCTGGTCCGGTGCAGCAAGCGCCCGAAGTAGTGTATCGCGGCCCAGCAAATACGGTTTACGCGTAAAATCATAAATCGCCGTTTGGTACCGGTACATCCGGTCCATGGCGATTGCAGCTTCATCTTTTTCAGAGGTGATGCTCATGCATAACGCTCGACGAATTCCTCCGCGCCGAGGGCGCGCAAATCCGGCAAAGCTTTATGCAAGCGTTCATGATCCCAGTCCCACCAAGCAAGCAGTTCGATACGCTCAGCCACGCGTTCCGGAAAACGACGGCGCACCGGCTTTGCTGGCACACCCGCTACAATCGTATAAGGCGGGACATCCTTAGTAACGACAGCGCCCGCGGCAATAACGGCGCCATTACCGATCGTGCGCCCCGGTAAGATGATCGCCCCGTGGCCGATCCAGACATCATGCCCAATGGTAACGGGATAACTGCGCCGCCAGTCAAAGAACGCTGCCTCATCGGCCTCACCGTCGAAATATGCACTGGCCCGATAGGTAAAATGCGCCTGTGTCACCCTCTCCATCGGGTGGTTTCCGGGATTGATCCGTGTATGGGCTGCAATCGAACAAAATTTGCCGATTGTCGTATAAATGACATCTGAATCATTCACGACGTAGGAATAGTCGCCGAGCACACTTTCGTTGAATTTTGTGCGCGCGCCGATTTCTGTATAACGTCCCAATTGAGATGATTTGACCGATGCCGTCGGATCAATCAGGGGTTCAAGCCCAAGCTTCTTGTCAGACATGATGTCTCTCCAACACGGTCAATTCATTGCGATAGTCGGACCATCTGGCGCCGGTAAGGATTCGCTGATGATGGCTGCACAGTCCGCTCTCACGGCGGATAACGGCTTTGTCTTTGCCCGCCGTACTGTAACGCGCGAAACTTCCGCAGCCGAAGATCACGATACAATGTCGGAAGCTGATTTTTCGGCGACTATTGAACGAGGCGGTTTTCTTTTGCACTGGCAAGCGCATGGGTTGCTTTATGGCCTTCCCATCGAGCTGGCTGATCGCCTCGCGCAAGGCTATCATGTCGTTGCCAATATATCGCGCGGCAGTATCATCAATGCCGAAATTGTATGCCGAAATGTTGTCGTCATACATGTCACTGCCCGCCCGGAGATACGCGCTATGCGTATTGCACAGCGTGGTCGAGAAAGTGAGGAAGCTATCCTCGCTCGCATAAGCCGCGAAGCGCCGCTCACAACCAATCGCTCCCGTATCATCGAAATAATCAATGAAGGCTCGTTTGAAGAAGGCGCTGCCAAACTCATCGCCACGCTCCGAGGCCTGTAAACTCTTCTTCGAGAAGAACCTCACCAATCACGCGAAACGGTTCTGATCGATTATCCTGCCGCAAAACGCACAACGTCGAGATGATAAGGAATTCATCCGCAATATCGGCGTAGGCCTGTTCGAGAAGGGCAAACGCTTTTGGCCACGCCAGTTGTGGCAACGATCCCGTTAAAGTCATGTGGAATCGGTACTCTTCGTGGACATAGGGATATCCAAAGCGCCGTAAATATTCCATTTGCCTGATGTTCAGATCTGCTTTTGTACGACGTGCAAGATCGAAGTCGGATAATGGCGCTCGAAATCGATTGAAGCGCGTTACAATATCGGAAGCAAAGCGGTTTACAGCATCCTGCGGGCCCGTCTGGCAGAGTGCGATAAAAGATCCTATGCGCGTCACGGCAAGCGGCTTCAATCTAAGTGGATTATGCAAGGCTGCGAAGCGATCAACCGTCTCAACCAATTCGGCTTCTGTAAAGCCTGTCCGCAATTCGAAAGGTGCTACGATGGTTGCATGAAAGCCGTAGCGGCGAGGCTCAGCCGTCCATTCTCGCCATTGTTCGAGAGTGAAACCAGCCGGTATCCATACGCTGCCTTCTCGGCCTTCACGAGAATCGTAACCGATGACAGCTGTTCCGAAGCGCCATAAAGCAGACGATGCCGCAGGAAGTGCATAAATGGCGTAACGGGGGGAACTCATCTCAGAAGGCCCGCTCGCCCTTGTGCCACACCCCCCGAATGATCGGCGTCCCACCAGCATCGCGGAAACGAATAATGTCAGCTTGTTGGCCCACATCCAATCGGCCGCGATCCGACAAATGAAGCATATCGGCGACGCGCCATGTGACCATTCCCATGGCGGCAGGAAGCGAAACGCCATCCCGCCGAACTAGTGTTAATACGGCTTGCATCAAACTAGCGGGGACATAATCGGACGACAGCCCATCAAGGAGCGAGTGTTTCGCCAAGTCAGCAGCAGAGACACCCCCAGAATGCGACCCTCCACGGACAACATTGGGCGCTCCTGCAATCGTAGCAAGACCATAGCGGTGCGCGGCCGCGGCGGCTTCTATGGTTGTTGGAAATTCAGAAATCACAGCGCCGGATGCAACGCCTGCAATAACGTCTTCCTCGGTCGTATCGTCATGGGTCGCGATGGGTATTCCGCGCGAGGCGAACATTTCAACAACGAGCGGCCAGTTTCGGGCGCAATTAATCGGGCCTGTTTCCATGCGCGCCAGCACATCGCGTTCATGCTCATCGAGTGATTTTTCACCCGAACCGACTGTATAGCGCTTCAAATCCTCAAGATTGCGCCATTGCCGCTGTCCGGGTGTATGATCCATTAGAGAGCCAAGACGAACCAGCGGCGAACCCACCCAAGGCTCGATTTCGCTGACAACATCGTCTCCGGTCAATTCGCAACGAATATGGATGCGATGATCGATACGAAATGCACCACTTTCCATACCGCTAGCAACGGCTTTCATCACAGAAGGGAAGATTGTTCGGCGAAAATCTTTTTCTTTCGAAACAAATCCTGCACAAATGGAGTCATAAACAGTCGTGACCCCGGCTGCGACCATTTGGGCATCATGGGCGACAGCCGCAGCCAGAGGATCAGGCCAAAACACACCAGGCCGCGGGACGAAATGCTTTTCCATATTGTCGGTGTGCATTTCAATCAAACCGGGAGCGATAAAGTCGCCTTCCATGTCTAATGCATGAGGAAGAGCTGATCGACCTCGCTCGACCGATTTGATCTCGCCACTCGCAAAGACAATCGTCCCGTCGATCACCTCGTCCTCAAGAACGATATTCGCATTGGTCAGAATGATTTCAGCCATCATGCCGCCTCCCGATAGACCTGAACCGGGAATACCCGGGTTGCGACAGCATCGCGCACACCTTCATCATGAAAAATTCCGACAATGGCTGAACCGCGCGTGCGTGCATCAGCAATCAACTCGACCACAATCGCACGATTGCCCGCATCAAGCGAGGCAGTTGGCTCATCGAGTAGCATGATTGGCGTTGGATCAACGAAGCTGCGAGCGATATTGACCCGTTGTTGCTCGCCGCCCGAAAATGTTTGCGGTGGTAGCGACCACAAGCGCTCAGGTAGGTTCAAACGTGCTAACATTGCTTTTGCACGACGATCCGCTTCATCATCAGAAACGCCCCGGCTCAGCATCGGATCCTTCACAATATCAAGTGTCGTAACGCGCGGAATGACACGGAGAAATTGACTTACATAGCTAAGCGTTTTCTTACGAATCGCGATCACCAAGCGAGGGTGAGCCGCTACGATATCGATCAATTGCCCTTCATGGCGGATTTCAACAGCGCCAGCCGAGGGGCGATAATTTCCATAAAGAATGCGCAACAGAGTCGATTTACCAGCGCCGGATGGTCCGTGCAAAACAACAGCCTCGCTACAACCCACTTGCAGATCGACATCGTCGAGCACAGGCAACGCAATGCCACCCTGATTATGCATCGTGAATATCTTCGACAGATGCCGAGCGCGGATCATCGTCTCGTTCATATTCATCCCCGGTCAAGCAGCCAGTACGGCAGAGGTAAGCAATTGTGTGTAGGCATGATGTGGATCATCAAGGACCTGATCCGTCAGGCCATGTTCAACCACAGCTCCACCTTTCATAACCATCAAGCGATCCGTTAGGAGCCTTGCGACAGCGAGATCGTGCGTGACAATAATCGCAGCAATTCCGAGATCCCGAACGAGCACACGCAGGAGATCCAACAAGCGGGCTTGAACGGATACATCAAGGCCACCCGTCGGCTCATCCATGAAGACAAGCCGCGGTTCGGACACCAATACGCGCGCAATCTGCAAGCGCTGTTGCATACCACCTGAAAATTGACGTGGGTGATCATCGATCCGCGCGCCATCGATCTCAACACGATTGAGCCAATGGAGCGCCTTTTCCCGAATTGCGCCATAATGGCGGGCACCCCGATCCATCAGGCGCTCGCCGACATTACCGCCCGCAGATACATCCATCCGCAGGCCATCGCGCGGATTTTGATGAACTATTCCCCATGCGCCTCGCATCAATTCGCGGCGCAACGGCTCTGCCAAATTGTAGATGTCGACTTTCTGCGTCTCATGGCGAAAGAGCACGCGACCTTCGGAAGGTCTATCCAGACCAGCAAGACAACGCAAAAGGGTTGATTTGCCAGAGCCCGATTCGCCAACAATGCCAAGAACTTCACCCGGCCACAGCGAAAAGGACACATCACGGCAGCCCACGCGCGGTCCATAAAAGCGGCTCACCGATTCAGCGATGAGCAATGGCTCCTCGTGAGAGAGAGGTGCACTCACGGCTGTTCTCCCTTGGCATCCCTGACATAATTGAGGGCTGCTGCGGTCGCGAGCATTGATCCGTGATGACCAGCCAACCTTCGCGTTTCGCAATATTCACTATCCGAGCAAACAAACATTCGACCGCCGCGATCATCAACGATCACTTCGTCGAGATAGGAA
Source organism: Hyphomicrobiales bacterium (assembly GCA_027488155.1). GTDB lineage: Bacteria > Pseudomonadota > Alphaproteobacteria > Rhizobiales > Beijerinckiaceae > TNE-4. The sequence goes on from JAIYCE010000056.1 coordinate 6,986, forward strand.
TCAGCTGCGCCACAGAGGCCGCAGGGTTCCTTCCAGCTCTGCACCGTGAATGGATGATCCTCAAAATCGAGGCTCTTGACCTGGGTGTAGGGTGGAACGGCATAAATTCGCTTCTCGCGGCCGGCACCAAACAACTGCAATGCCTCCATTCGGTCCATTTTAGGATTATCGAATTTCGGAATTGGCGTCGGTGACATCACATAGCGGCCGTTGACGAGAACGGGATATGAATATGTTGTCGCAACATGTCCGAAGCGGGCAATGTCCTCATAAAGGCGAACATGCATCAGCCCATACTCAGACCAAGCATGCATCTTGCGGGTTTCGGCTTCAGAGGGCTCGAGCTTCCGTAATGGCTCGGGCTGTGGCACCTGATAAACTATGATCTGATGCGCTTTCAGTGGCATCTCTGGGATGCGATGGCGCGTTTGAATAATCGTTGCTTCTTGTGAAGACTCAGTTGTGCGCGCATCGGCAACGCGCGTGAAGAAATTACGGATGGACACGGCATTTGTGGTATCATCTGCGCCCTGGTCGATGACTTTCAGGCGATCAGCGGGTCCAATCAAAGCTGCGGTAATCTGAATACCGCCAGTCCCCCAGCCGCGAGCAAGCGGCATCTCACGCGAACCGAATGGTACCTGATAACCCGGTATGGCAACGGCCTTCAGCAAGGCGCGACGGATCATCCGCTTTGTCTGCTCATCAAGATAGGCGTAGTTGTAAGCACTTTCCTCAATCATTCTGCAGCCTCCCGCGATTCGTGAATGCCAGCAGAAATGCGCTCTGCAATCTCAGCACGAATCTTACGGATGAGTTCGAGTTCACCCTGAAAATCCACGTAATGCGGTAATTTCAGATGCTCTACGAAGCCGGC
>JAIYCE010000104.1 GCA_027488155.1 Hyphomicrobiales bacterium
GCCCGCCTCGGCCTCGATCCGGCCGGCATACCCGCGCGCAGCGATCGCCAAAACTGGCCCGCATTGCGCGCCCTCTTTGCCGAGCGGTTCAAGATGAAGACGCGCGACGAATGGACCGCCATCATGGATGGTTCGGATGCATGTTGCGCGCCCATTCTCTCGCTCGAAGAAGCGCCGCACGATCTGCACAACGCAGCGCGCGAAACCTTCGTTGTGCATCATGGCGCGACACAACCTGCACCCGCACCGAAATTCTCGCGTACACCGGGCGCAATCCGCTTTTCTGCCGCCGATCCGGAGGCGACCGCAACAGAACGGCTTGCGGCGTGGGGATTGAGCGCCGACGATCTTAAAACCATTCAACCTGCATGAACGGCAGGGTTTCAGGGAAGGATGCTTCAGTGAACCAACTCGATCTCAAGGGCCGCGTGGCCATCATCACCGGCGGCGCGCGCGGCATCGGATATGCGGCTGCCGAGCGTATGTTGAAATCCGGCGCTTCGGTCGCGCTGTGGGATGTCGATGGTGCACGGCTCGCGCAATCGGTTGACGCCTTGTCGAAGATCGGCAAGGTGACCGGCGATGTTGTAGAGCTCACCGATGAAGCCTCAATCGCAAAGGCCGTTGCATCGGTCGTTAAAGCGCATAGCAAGATCGACATTCTCGTGAACAATGCAGGCATCACAGGTGGCAATGGCAAGACATGGGAACTTGAGCCGGATGTCTGGCGTCGTGTCATCGATGTGAATTTGATTGGCCCTTATCTGACGTGCCGGGCTGTCGTTCCGGAAATGCTGAAGAACGGCTATGGCCGCATCGTCAACATCGCCTCCATCGCGGGCAAGGAAGGCAATCCGAACGCTTCTCATTATTCCGCATCGAAGGCGGGATTGATCGGCTTGACGAAATCGCTCGCCAAGGAACTGGCGACGTCGAACATTCTCGTCAATGCGATCACACCCGCCGCGGCGAAGACGGAAATCTTCGATCAGATGAAGCAGGAACACATCGATTTTATGTTGTCGAAAATTCCGATGAATCGGTTCTTGATGGTCGAGGAAGCGGAGTCCTTGATTGGCTGGTTGTCGTCGGCGGATTGCGCCTTCTCGACAGGGGCCGTGTTCGATTTGTCTGGTGGCCGCGCAACTTATTGATCCGCAACACGGATAGCAGCAATGTCAGGACCTGAATTGGTCACGCTCACCGCATCGTCCGATCATCGCGATGCGGTCGAGGCCATGCGCGACGCTCTTGATGCAATTGGCAAGCAATTGGCGCCCGCAGGGAGCGGTCCGCAGGGCCTCGTATCGATGGAGTGGACCGCGCCCGATCCGGCCGCGTTTCACCCTAGTCGTCAGGCCGTCGATCTTGTGTGCCGGGAGGCTTTTGCCGGTTTCACGCCCCCGATCGTTTTGAAGAGAGGCGAGGGTGCTTTCACGGTGAAGGCCGTGGCGCGCATTTTGTCGAAGCCATCAGCCGATATTGTTTACCGCGATTACGATCGCATGGCTTTGGCTCGCCAGTACGCGCCGCGGCTACAAGCGGATTTCCGCCAAGTCTGCGGCGAGTGGGGTACAAAAAGTGCGGCCTTCGCCCAAAAGCATCGCGGGCTTGAATTGCATTATGGTCCGGGGCGTTTCGAGACGCTTGATCTTTTCTATCCCGAACATGGCAAATGTCCTCCGCTCTGGGTGTTTTTTCATGGCGGCTATTGGCAGGCGATGGATAAGAACCTTCATGCCCATTTCTCCGATGGCATGCTGAAGGCCGGCTTTGCTGTGGCGATGGTCAATTACGGTTTGGCCCCGCAAACATCGCTCGAAACCATTCTCGATCAATGCCGCGCATCGTTGCAGTTTCTGGTGCGCGAAGCTGATGCACTTGGCGTCGATGCGTCCAGCCTTCACATCGCGGGCCATTCTGCCGGAGGGCAGATCGTTGCACTGCTGGCCGCCGATGAAGCTGCTCCTCCTACTAAATCGGTTCTCCCTCTGTCTGGCGTATTTGACCTTGAACCCTTGTCGATGATTCCGATGGGGCCTGTCCTTGGTTTGAACGATCAGTCGCGCATTCGCGCGCTTTCACCCCTTTTTAAAAAGCCGCGTGCAGGCATGAAGATTGGCGTTGCGGTCGGCGGTGCCGAGAGTGATGAATTTTTGCGTCAGTCTTATGAATATGCCAGCGCATGGAAAACGGGTGACGTACTCGTGCTTCCTGATGCTAATCATTTCACCTTGCTTGATGGGCTTAATGATGGCCCGCTCTTGGCGCTGGCATGTGCAATTGCTAAGTGACGCGCTTATGCGCGGCGGAGAATGACCATGGATGCTTGCCTTGCCGAATTAATCGCAGCCCTCGGGCCGGACCTTGCCAAAACAGGTGCGGATATTCCAGTGCGCAACAGCTTCGACCAGACCAAGATGGAGCCGATCCTCCCGGCTGCACTTATACTGCCGCGCAATACTGATCAGGTCGCGGCGACGTTAAAAATCTGCAACGCGCATAAGCGCGCTGTCGTCACGCAAGGTGGCATGACAGGGCTCGCAGCAGGCGCTCACCCGCGTAAGGGCGAGATTGCACTTTCGCTTGAACGTATGGTCGGCATCGAAGAGGTAGATACAGCAGCAGGTACGATCACAGCACTTGCAGGCACAACCTTGCAGACGATCCAGGAAGCGGCTGAAAAGGCGGGCTTCTTCTGCGCGATCGATCTTGGCGCACGCGGCTCCTGCACGATTGGTGGAAATGTATCAACCAATGCGGGTGGTAATCAGGTTTTGCGCTTCGGTATGACCCGTAAAAACATATTGGGTCTGGAAGTGGTACTCGCCGATGGCGAAATCGTGCGCTCGCTCAACAAAATGATGAAAAACAACGCGGGTTATGATTGGACGCAATATTTTATCGGCGCCGAAGGCACGCTCGGGGTTGTCACGCGCGTTGTCGTGATGTTGCAACCCAAGCCATCCGATATTCAAACGGCTGTTGTGGCCGTCTCGAATACGGAAGCCGCAATCCGTTTGCTGCGCCGGGCGCAAGCGGCATTGCCCGGTGGGCTCCTCGTTTTTGAAGCGATGTGGAGCGAATTTTACCAGATTGCCACCGAGATCATGGGCTTGAATGCGCCTGTCTCGCCCGACAATGAATTGGCCATTCTGATGGAAGCGCCGGGCACCCGCGAGGATTTCGAAACCTTTCTGGCTGCCGCCTATGAAGAGGGGCTTGTGCTGGATGCCGCAATCGCGCAATCGCGCGGTGAGCGCGAACGCATGTGGGCGCTGCGCGAAAGCGTTTACGAACATTATAAATATCTTCCGAAACAAATCGGTTTTGATATTTCGATTCCGATCAGCCGGATGGAAGAGGCCGTTCAGGCTTTGCGTGCCGAATTACCGGGTATTATGCCCGGCACGATCTTTGTGATTTTCGGCCATCTTGCCGACAGCAATATTCACGTGAATGTCATGCCGCCTGAAATGCCCGCAGGCATCAAAGAGCAGATTGAGAATGTCGTCTACCAGATCACGGCGCGACTTGGTGGCTCAGTTTCGGCTGAACACGGCATTGGTCAAACAAAACGTCCCTACCTCGCGCTCTCGCGGACAGAGGCGGAACTCGCACTCATGCGTAGGATCAAAGCTGCACTCGATCCGAATGGCGTTCTCAATCCAGGTCGCGTTTTGGTTTAACGCCCAAAGCGACGGGTTATGGGTTAAAAAATGAAAAACCCCGCGGATTTCTCCGCGGGGTTTTTCTTTGGTCGCCTGTGATGAGTTTTATTCCTTCACGGCTCCGGTCATCGCCGACACATAATGTTCGACGAAGAAGGAGTAGAGGATCACGAGCGGCCGCGAGCCGACGAGAGCGCCTGCCATCAGCGAACCCCAACGATAAATGTCGCCATCGACGAATTCAGACACGATTGCCACCGGCACGGTCTTATTATGCGACGAAGACAGGAAGGTGAGCGCGTAGATGAATTCATTCCAGCACAGCGTTAGTGAGAAGATCGAGGCTGAGATCAAACCTGGCACTGCGAGCGGCAGGATGATCTTGAACAAAATCTGGAAGCGCGAGGCCCCGTCGATCAATGCGCATTCCTCAAGCTCGTAAGGGATCGTTTTGAAATAGCCCATGAGGAGCCATGTCGAGAATGGAATGAGGATCGTCGGATAGACAAGGATGAGTGCGAACGGGCTATCGAACAGGCCATACCACTGAATGATCGTCGCCAGCGGAATAAACAGGATCGATGGCGGAACGAGATAGGCGAGGAAGATCGCAGCCCCCACCATTTCTGCGCCCCGGAAGCGGATACGCACAAGTGCATAGGCTGCAAGCACACTTGCAATCAGCGATAGGAAAGTTGCGATCACCGACACATACATCGTGTTCCAGAGCCATTGCGGATAATTGCTCTCAAACAGAAGTTTACTGATGTGCTTCATCGTCGGACCGACGACGAAGAACGGATTATACTTGTCCATATCGATGAGCTGGTCTTCCGGCTTAATGGAGGTCAGCACCATCCAGTAGAACGGGAAGATCAGCACCACCATGATGAGGGCCAGCGGCATATAGACCGTGACGACTTTGCGAAAGCCACCGTCCAGATAGGACATACCTTCCGATTCATCGGTCAGTCCCGGCTTGGCTGTTGTATCAGTCATCGCGGCCTCCCTGCTGCCATTTGCGGCGCTGCAATCCGAACCATGACACCATGATGGCGCAGAGCAGGAACGGCACCATCGCGGTTGCAATCGCCGAGCCTTCGCCCAGATTTCCCGCCATAATGGCGCGTTGATAACCCAGCGTCGCCATGAGATGGGTCGCATTCACGGGGCCACCGCGCGTCATCGCCCAGATCAACTGGAAGTCGGTGAACGTGAACAAGACCGAGAATGTCATCACCACCGCGATGATCGGCGTCAGCAGTGGGAATGTGATGTACCAGAAATTCTGCCAGCGTGTGGCACCGTCAAGCGTGGCAGCTTCGTAAAGCGAGGGCGAAACCGTCTGTAGCCCTGCCAGCAGAGTAATTGCGATGAACGGCACGCCGCGCCAGATATTCGCGAAAATCAGAGAGGCACGCGCATTGTTTGGATCGCCCAAGAAATTGATGTTCTCGTTGATCAAACCCATGTTCTTCAGCGACCATGAGATGATCGAGAACTGGCTGTCGAAGATCCACCAAAAGGCAATCGCCGAGAGCACCGTCGGCACGACGAACGGGATCAGCACAATTGAACGGATCATCGCCTTGAACGGCAGCTTCTCGTTGAGGAGCAGCGCAAGATAAAGGCCGATCGCGAATTTGAAGACGGATGCGACGATCGTGTAAAGCAGGGTGTTGAACACCGACAGCCAGAAGATCTTGTCGTCCCAAAGCCATTCATAGTTCTCGAGCCCGATCCAAACGCCGTCGCGGCCGATCTTGGCGTCCGTAAAGGACAGCCAAACGCCTTTAAACAGCGGATAGGCGAGGAACATGAGCAGGATCGCCGCAGCCGGGATCATGAACACGAGACCAAGGAAATTACGGTCATGGCTCAGGCGTTGCCAGAGCGTTCGCTCCGCTCGGCCAGAAGCCCGGCCGGATGCAGTCATTTGTGACATGGGGTAGCTCCGTTTCAAAACGGGCATACAAACGGGACCGCGCGATCAATCATACGCGCGGAAGAAGAACCGCGCAGCCTTTCGGCTGCGCGGCGTGTCGAGATGCAGATCGCCTTAGCGATAGATGCGCTTGGCCTGACGTTCGGCGACAGACATCGCGCCCTTCAGGTCTTCGCGGCCCGTGCAGTAATTCGCGAACATATCGACGACGATAAAGTCGGCGATGGCCGCAGCTGCACGCTCGTCCACCGGTGCAATGCCGGAAGCGGGAAGCGTGTTGCGCGCGGCGTTCTTGAACACCAGATTCTTCGGGTCCTTCGTCCAGACCGGGTTGTTGTCGTAGGCCTGCAGCGTGTTGGTGAGGTAACCCGCTGCTGCTTCCAACCACGGATTGTATTGCTGCGCATCCATCAGGAAGGCCATGAACGCCTTGGCGGCATTCGGGGACTTCGTGAAGCGGAAGGCGAGCATCGGGAAGGTGAGCTGCAATTCCTGCGGCTTGCCAACCGGACCGATCGGGAATTCCGCGTGGTTCATGTCGTTGGCGATCGGATTGAGCGCCGCATCGGCCTTGGCAGCGGCATAGATCGAAATGCCGTTGTTGGTCAGATGCAATTCGCCCGCAAGGAACGCCTTGTTGTTCGACGAGTCGTTCCACGAAGCGGTGCCGGGAATGAAGGTCGCATAGAGCGCCTTGCAATATTCGAGTGCCTTGGCGGTTTCCGGCGAATTGATTGACACCTTGCCGTCCTTGTCGGCGAGGTAAGCACCGTGCGACCACAGCACCCAGTGAATCCAACCATTCGCGTCGCCCGTGGCGTGGCCGAGCGCGAAACCGCATGGCGTGTTGTTGGCCTTGAGCGCCTTGCAGAGCTCGAGGAAGCCAGCCGTATCCTTCGGCACGGATTTGAAGCCGGCCTTCTCGATCGACGAGATACGGTAGTTGATGTAGCCGCCGTTCACGGCAACGGGGATCGCAGCCCACTTGCCCTTGGCTTTGCAGGTTGCTTCAGCAGCCGGGAACCAGCCGCCATATTTCTTGCCGAGATAATTGGCGACGTCCGACACATCGAGCACTTTGTCGGGGAAAAGCTGCGGCAGAGAATGCAGACCCCACACAATGTCCGGGCCGGTGCCCGTGTTCGCCGCGACCGAAGCCTTCGGCTGGATGTCGTCGAACGATTCGTTCGAGATGTTCATCTTCACGCCGGTCGCCTTCGAGAAAGCGTCGACCAGTTTCATGAATTCGGCATCTTCAGCCGGAACGAAGCGCTTCCAACGCAGCACGTTGAGCGTGGCGTTGGCTTCCGGCTTCCACTGCGCTTGCTGTGCCCAAGCCTTAGCGAAATCAAGAAGGCCTGACGCGCCGACGGCACCAACCGCGGCCGCGCCCTTCAGAAGGCTGCGGCGATTAAAATCCACCATAATCATTTCTCTCCCTTTTGCCGCGCCGGCCGGCGGGTTGCTGCCGGCGCCAGGTTGGCCGGGACCGTCTGCTCCTCTAGCGGGGCTGATCGGCTCCTGTTTGGATCATTGCACGGCTTGGGCGGAAATCAATGCCTTTTGCCGCGCTCTTTTTAGCCGCAGCCCCGTGCACCCCTTCCTTAATCGTAGTTGCCTCGCCTTGAGGCGAGACGGACGCAACGGAAGCTCGCTATAAGGGTTGCATTAAAGCCCGGTGCATCGGGCGCAATAAAGCGGAGGGCAAAAGATTGAGCGGTTTTCTGAAGGAGTTCCGCGATTTCGCGATGAAGGGCAATGTCGTCGATCTCGCCATCGGCGTTGTGATCGGGGCCGCCTTCGGCAAGATCGTCGATTCGATCGTGGGCGACATCTTTATGCCCATGATTGGGTTCGTCACAGGCGGTCTCGATTTCTCGAATTACTATTTGGCACTTTCGGGGAATGTGAAGCCGGGCATGGCCTATGAAGAGGCGAAAAAGGTCGGTGCCGTCATCGGCTATGGCAATTTCATCACTGTCGCCGTTTCCTTCGTGATCATTGCCTGGGTTCTCTTCTTAGTCGTGCAGGCCATCAACCGATTGAAGCGCGAGCAGGCGGCAGCAGCAGTGCCCGCGGCTCCAGCCGGACCAACCAAGGAAGAACAACTCCTCACGGAGATCCGCGACCTTCTGAAGAACCGTTGATCAGGCCGGTCGGAAAAGCTCCCCGCCCGGCATCGGGCGGGGCACGCCGGTCGTGCCCGGAAAGCTGAGGGGCTGGCCGCGTAACGACCTAACGGCAAGGTAACCGAAGCAATGTGCCTCCATGCCATTACCGTCCCAGCCCACGGCCTCGACGGGATCGACAGGGACGGCGAGCGCTTGTTCCAAGCCCACCATGATCGCGCGGTTGAGGCGACCGCCACCAGTGACAAGCCAGCGCCGTGGCGCCCTTGGAACATGGCGCAAGGCGGCCGTCACGCTCTCTACTGTAAAGCGCGTTAAAGTGGCTGCGCCATCGGCGTCCGGCAGCCTATCGATCGCGCGCGACCAATTATGAAAATCGTTTCGATCCAATGATTTAGGAGGTTTTCTTGAAAAATAAGAGTGGCTCATTAGGGTGTCGAGAATCTGTTGGTCGACTTCTCCCTGAGCAGCCAATTCTCCGCCCCGATCCATGACGACACCGCGCCGGAGCCGCATAAAATCGTCAATCAGGGCTGAGGCAGGTCCCGTATCGAAAGCAACCAGCGTGTCGCCATCGATATAGGTGACATTGGCGACCCCGCCGAGATTGAGGACCATGATCGGACCCTTCATCTGCGCTGCAAGGGCGCGATGAAACACAGGAACGAGCGGTGCGCCTTGTCCGCCAGCTGCGACATCGGCATGGCGAAAACGGCAGACGACTGGAAGGCCCGTCCGGTTTGCGGCCAACTGGCCGTCGCCCAGCTGGCAGGTGAAGCGCCGTTCGGGGCGGTGAAGCATGGTCTGCCCATGCATGCCGATGACCGCCACATCATCCCGTGCAATGCCAAAGCTGTGCATGAAACGGCGTGCTGCGTCCGCATGGGCCTCGGTCACGGCGGCTTCGAGATCCGGAAAGGTCTCGGTCTCGAAACGTTCAGCATTCGAGAGATGGGCCAAAAGATCGCCGCGCAGCGCGTCCGGATAGTCAAATGTACCCGAAGGGCCGAGCACGACGTGATCGAGTCCGTCTGTCGTCAATACTGCCACGTCGATCCCATCCATCGACGTGCCACTCATGATGCCGATGGCCGTTACCGGTTTTTGCGGCGTGAATGGCTGAAGGATGGTCATCGAATCGGTTCGCGGTGGGTGTTGGGTATTTTATCAGTTTTCACGGCTCATAGCCGCGCTTGCTGGTGAATCGATCTTTCCCTAACGTAAAATATTCATGTAGGGGTTGCGTGCCGATGCGGGACATACTTTCGGTTGTCTATCTGCGTGCGATCTGTGCTGTCCTCATCGTGCTGTTCCATGCTGCCGGAAGAGATGACATCACGGGAAGCGGCAACAGCAAGCTCGAACAGTTTTTCTCGCTTGGCGCTTCGCGGGTCGACATTTTCTTTGTGATCAGTGGGTTTGTTTTGTTCATCGCCACAGCCTCGCGCGGCGGCGAGGCGCCGTATGCATTTCTGCTTCGCCGGGTCATGCGCATTGCGCCGCTTTATTGGCTTTTCACGCTTGCTCTTGCATTTGCTGCTCTTGCCTTGCCAAAGTTCTTTCCAAATCTAAAGCCAACTGCACAAGACATTGCTTTATCTTTGCTTTTTGTTCCCCATTTCAGCGCATCAAGGCCCGACAAGATTTGGCCGATTATTGTTCAGGGTTGGGCGCTGAACTATGAGGTGATTTTCTATCTCGTTTTTGCCGTGGCGTTGTTCGCGCGTCGCGCCAATTGGTTGTTGATCATTGCAGCCCTCCTGACGGGATCTGTGCTGGTCGGCATGCTCCTTAAACCCTCGAGCGCGGTTGGGCTGACGGTTACCGATCCAGTCTTGCTGGAGTTTTTGGGAGGCGCTGCGTTTGGCCAACTTTGGCTGAAGGGATGGCGTTTATCCCGGACCGCCTCTTGGGGCCTGTTGATATTGGCGCTGGCCGGATTGGCGCTAGGCACTTGGGCCGCACAAATCTGGGTGCCATTGCGGGCAGCCTTTCTTGGCGTTCCGGCCCTTATGATCGTGATCGCCTGCGTCATGCTCGATGCGGACCGGGCGTGGCGCAAACGGCCTTGGCTGCAAGAGATCGGGCAGGCGTCCTATTCAATCTACCTGATCCACGGAATCGTGATCTCTGTGGTCGCTAAACTCTTTCAGTCGACAGAGTTAACCGATGGCTCGCTGGCGAGCGGCCTGTTGTTCGTAACGGTTTGCGGTGCGACAGCAACCTTGGCCGGCATTGCAGCATGGCGGATTATTGAAAAGCCGCTGGCCGCGTACACCAAAGCTGCACTGGCCCCGCCGCAATCCCGTTTGATCCAGGAGGCGGTCTCGGAAAGGACCGAAACCCCTTATCAGCGATAGGCCGGCGCGTTCATCAGATAGTCTTGCTGATACGCATTCTTGTCCGTCATCGCCTTGACCGCGAGGCATTCTTGATATTCCGGCTCGTCCGGTTCCGGCTGGCGATAGGCGCAAAAAGCGGCCAATTGCTGCGTCGTGGTCGTCTGGCATCCGGCGAGGAGCCCTGCAGCCATCAAAATTGCCAGTGCAAGACCTGATTTTACAGCGCGCGATGTCATCTTCGACCTCTTCTTCATTCTTTTAACCAAAGGGTGCGTAGCACGACCAGCGCGGTCGGGCAAAGCCTCAACCATAATCTGTACTCAACCTTAGCTTGCAATTTATCCGCTTATTGGCAAGGAAGGCCCAAACGGGGGCGGCCATGAGCGCTGAAACACATCAGGAAGGCGGGCGGAGCTTCGCCAGCATCAACGCCTATGCGGCGCCCGTTCTGGCGCTTTTGGCCTTTGCCACTTTGGGCCATCCTGCCATTACGTCGTCCCCGATCATCTATCCCATCGCCGTTGGCATCGAGGCGGTCATCTTGATGCTCGCTGTCTTCGCCACGTTGCGGCATGGAGAGACGGTCGCCCATTGGCTGGGCGAACCCTATGGAACCATCGTCTTGACCATGGCGGTGACGATTATTGAAGTGTCGATCATTGCGAATCTGATGCTCGACGATACCGCCAACCCGGAATTGGCACGCCAGACCCTGTTCTCGGCCACGATGTTGATCTGTAACGGCCTTGTCGGATTATGTCTCGTCTATGGCGCGCTTTATCATCGTGAGCAGGAGTTGAGCCTGCGAGGGACCAACGCGTATCTGAACGTTTTGATCGCGATGTCGGTTCTGACGCTCATCCTTCCGAATTATGTCGGCGAGCCGGGTGCCTCATTCAATGCAAAGCAATTAGCCTTTGCTGCAATCGCTGCAGTCGGGCTCTATTGCGCCTTCCTCTTCATCCAGACTGTCCGACATCCTGGATTTTTCCGTGATGGTATCCATCACGAGCAGAACGAATCGCGACCGCCAAGAAAAATCGGTCTTTGGCACCTTGTGTGGCTTTTCGTGTCGGTTGGCTCTGTAGTGGCTGTGGCTGAACGCTTTTCCACCGGCCTCGAGAAAGCACTTACGGCATGGGGGTCGCCCGACGCCATTCTTGGCCTCGTAATCGCTTTGCTCGTTTTGCTGCCGGAAGCGCTGACGGCACTGATCGCTGCGCGCGCCAATGCCATTCAGAAGAGTTTGAACATCGCGCTTGGCTCGGCGCTTGCGAGCATCGGCCTCACAATTCCTGCGATTGCAATGGTGAGCCTATTGTCGGGTCGCGAACTCAATCTTGGCCTTGGGCCGCGCGATACGGTATTGCTCATGCTCACTTTGATGCTGGCGATCGTAAGTTTCGGCACTGGGCGTACGAATGTTCTCACCGGTTTTGTCCATTTAGTGATTTTTGCTGTCTATATATTCTTCCAGATTGTTCCTTGATCCTTACGGCTCTGCTTGTTCTTACATTCATTCGCTTCCAGAGTGATGGCTCCCCTTTCGACTTGAACCGTACTTCGGTTCTCGTAGACGGAGAATTTCATGCTCGGTCGCGTCCGCAGTGTCTTAGTTTTGATATCGGTCCCTTTTTTTCTCGCCCTGATTTCGCTCTGCCTTGTTCTTGTTGCCAATATGGTGACGCAGAGTCTTTTGCCCGCGCCTTTGGTCCATCAGGTCCGAAAAGCTTTTCTAGCTGGAGATCTCCCGCCCGCGGCGATTCAAGAACTTGACCGTCAACGCGGTGCATTGCTCTATAACGACTGCCTGATCCTCGGTATGGCGCTCAATCGCGATCCCAGTCTCGCACTTCGGATTGTGAGTCCTGCTTTGTTCGAAAGCCCGCTTGATGAAGCGATGAACAAGGATCCATGTGCCATTCTTCACGATGTTGTCATGGGTCGTAATGGCGAAGTCTATCGGGGGTTGCCATACCATCGCTATGTAGCCGGCTTTGTCCCACTCGCGGCGGCCATTGTGCCCGGTCACGGCGTGGCCGCGTATAAGCGGACATTGCTGATCCTGAATTACACCGCACTGCTCGCACTGATTGCGGCTGGTCTTGTTGCTGTCGCAAAGGCGACGCGTCAGGGCGAACCATCCCCTTATTATTTGTGGGTTTTTCCTCTGATTATCGCGATGTTCGGCGGCGTCGAATTCTATGCGCAAAATCTGTCAATCGGCTTGGCAGATCTTGGCCTTTATGGCCTTGTTGCCGTGCTTTTCTATGGCCGCCCGGAGGAATGGCCCATAGCGGGGCTAGCCATCATAGCCTCTGTTTTCGGCGTGTATGTTGGCATGTTTGAATTTTTTACCGGTCAAATTCCGGTTCTGCTTGCGCTCCCCATCGCATTGCTGGCGATGCGCGCTCAAACTGACGCTGAATTAGGTCGCGCCATCGCGACAGGCCTTCAATTCATGGTCTATGCGGCGCTCGGCATCGTCTTTCTCTTCACAGAGAAAATAGCTTTGGCTACGCTCCTTGGCGGTTTGGATGTTGTAAGTAGCTTTTCAAATCAACTTGCCCTGCGCGTCGGCGATGGTGCGTTCGGCGTCGGCAAAATGATCCTCTACATGGCAGGACGCGCGGACCGCATCGGCCAAGGCAGCATGGTCGTGGGTCTTATACATGCTGCGTCAGCCACGATCGCGGGTCTTGCAGGGCTCATTTATCTCGGCCGCCATGGGAGTTTTCCGTTTCGTCGCGCACTGACGATAGCGGCGAGCATGGCGCTGATCGTGGTTTGGCATATCGTCTTTCGTAACCATTCGACGATTCACTCAGAGTTCATGGTCCGCAGCATGAGTTTCGTGTTTGCTTCGGGTTGGATCATCGGCGGATCCGCTCTCAGTGTCTGGCTTGCCGGGCGTGCGTCCATGTCTGATGTAAAGACATCTTCAGCGCTTGGTGGTCCTTGGAGGCCAAGATAGAGAATGCGTTTCTGCTCAATCCGGAACAGCGTGAGCGATTGCAGAATTAATCCGCATGTCAAGGATACTGCCGACATCAGCATCAAACCGGTCGCCAGGATTGCGGTGGGAAAACGTGGTACGAGGCCGGTCGCCAGATAGGTGTGGAAGATGGGAATCGTCAGGATGACAGCCAAGGCAGCGAAGGCGAAAGCCAATGTCCCATAGACAAGCATCGGCCGTGTCTCGCGCGCGAGGCGTAAAAATCCATACGCAATCCGAAAACCGTCGGTAAATGTCCTCAGCTTGCTTTCGCTTTCTGCGCCGCGTGCTTTGTAGTGTGTTCCGATTTCAACGCACGGAATATTCAATTGCCCGGCATGCACGCTTAATTCGGACTCGATTTCAAAACCGCGTGAAATTGCTGGAAAGCTTTTTACAAAACGTCGCGTCATAACGCGATAGCCGGAAAATATGTCACGGAATGAGCCACCGAAGAGCAGGCGATAGAACCGGTTGAAAAGGGCGTTACCAAATCTATGCCCTTTAGGAAAAGCAGCGCCATGCAGGGGAATTCGGGCGCCGATGGCCATGTCGGCATGTTCACGCAGCAAATGAGCAATCAGCATTGGAGCCACTGAGGCATCATAGGTGCCATCGCCGTCGGCCATTACATAAATATCGGCATCAACGTCGGCGAACATGCGCCGCACAACATGGCCTTTGCCGCGTTCATACTCGACGATGACGGACGCGCCAGCCACCAATGCTTCCTGTCGTGTGAGATCTGTCGATCCATTGTCGAAGACATAGATTTCAGCCGTCGGTAAGGCGTGCCGGAAATCGCGAATGACTTGTGCTATGGCGGCGGCTTCGTTGAAGCAGGGCAAGATCACCGCAATACGGGCCGCAGATTCGACCGGGCTCATGGATGCAAGGCGAGGATCGGCTGTCATGTGTGCAGGATAGGGAAGCGGCTGTTCACAGCAAGCGGAGCCATGAATTTTTTGAGATTGATTTGAAGGGTTGACCCTCAAGCTTCACCGGCCGACCATCGCTCCATGAGTCCTTCGCCCGCATCCCATCGCCGAGAAGCCGGCCTGCCTGCCATTCTCGCGGCCTATCGTTCGGGCGGGCGGGGCGCGTGGGATGCGTTGATGGACACGGGCGGCGCTGTGCGGCCCGTTTGGCAATCTTTCATCGATCATGTGGCGCAGATTGGTGCTTCAGCGTTGCAGGAGCGCTTTGCGCGCGCAGACGCCCATCTGGCGAGTTCGGGCGTTGTTCATCGCGTCTATGGTGATAGCGACGGCGTTAGGCCTTGGCCGCTCTCGCATATGCCGGTCATGATCGGCGCAGATGAATGGTCTCATTTGGCTGCTGGCGTCATAGAGCGTGCGGAAGTGTTGAACGCGCTTCTTGCCGACGCTTATGGAGGCAGCGATTTGGTGACGCGGGGCATTATTCCGGCGGCGCTCTATGCCGGAAGTCCGGAATGGGCCCGCCCGATGGTGGATGCGTCTGGTGACGTCAAGCAACCGTTGCGCTTTTATGCGGTTGATCTTGCGCGCGGCCCTGATGGCCAATGGTGGGTCATGTCGGATCGGACGCAGGCACCCTCTGGCGCTGGTTATGCGCTCGAGAATCGTCTCGCTATGGCGCGCGCCTTGCCCGATCTCTACCGTCACCTCCAGATCGCGCGGCTCGCCGGCTTTTTTCAGAATTTTCGAAGCCATCTCGTCAGTCTAAAACGCAATCCAGATGGACGTCTCGGCTTGATGTCGCCAGGGCCTCTCAACGAAACCTATTTCGAACACGCCTACCTTGCGAATTATCTCGGTTTCGTTCTGGTCGAGGGTGAAGACCTTGTCGTCCGCGATGGCGCCTTATTCATTCGTACTGTTGCCGGGTTGCAGCCTTGTGATGTGATGTGGCGTCGTCTCGATTCCGATTTCACCGATCCACTCGAATTGAACACGCGTTCGCGTCTAGGCGTGCCGGGGCTGCTCGAAGCCGCGCGGCGGGGTGCGGTCACGCTCGCAAATGGGATTGGGAGCGGCCTTGCGGAGAGCAGGGCTTGGATGGCAATGATGCCGGCGCTGGCTGCGCGCCATCTTGGCCACCCTTTGCGCTTGCCAACACAGGCGACATGGTGGGGCATCGATGAGACCGCACGGCGCATCATCCATGATCGTTTCGATGAATTACTGATCGGTTCGGCCTTCGGCGCTCCTTTGCCGGGAATCGGTACAGGTTTTGCGCCCGGGGGATCGCTGGGTGTAACGGATCGCGCCGCACTACTGGCCCGCTTGCAGAATCGCGGCGTTGATATTGTTGCACAAGAGAAACTCGCCACGGCGACGACGCCGGTTTTTGATAAGGGTGAATTGACGCCGCGACCTTTTGTTCTGCGCGTCTTTGCCGCTTTCACAGGATCGGGCTGGGAGGTCATGCCCGGAGGATTTGCCCGCGTTGCTGAGAGCGGCGATGTTGGCTCCGTTTCGTTGCAAAGGGGCGGGCGTTCTGCCGATGTGTGGGTTGTATCGGATCAGCCGGTTCAAGCCATGAGCCTTTTGCGTGGAACTGATACGCCCCGCATTCGTCGTTCGCCCGGGGCTTTGCCAAGCCGTGCCGCCGATAATCTGTTTTGGCTTGGCCGTTATGTCGAGCGTACCGAGTTTATGGCGCGCCTCGCACGCGCCGCACTCGCGCGGACAGCGCATCATGAATCTTTTATATACGCTGCGATTGCAGCGACGCTCACATCATGGGGAGCGCTGCCGCAGTTCACACCATTGCAGCCGCCAGCACCTTCCGAATTAGGCCGTGTCGCGTTGCATGGTGAAACGTCACAATCGATCATGGCCTTGTGCCGGGCCGCCCTGAATGCGGCCTCCATCATTCGCGATCGGTTTTCACCCGATGCATGGCGCGTTCTAAACGAGTTAGCAGCCATGACGCAAAAGCCGCTCACTGAGACCCTGCCAGAGGTCGAAGCGGATGATCGGATGCGCGACGTGCTGCGTGTGCTGGCTGCATTCGCTGGTTTGGCGCAGGAAAACATGAACCGTCTGAACGGCTGGCGGTTTCTCGATCTTGGTCGCCGTATAGAACGCGGGATCGGCATGGCACGTCTGATCGAACGGTTTGCTTCGGACGATCCTTGGGCTTGCGATCTTCTTCTCGAATTGGGCGATAGCACGCTCACCTATCGTCTGCGATATGTGGATATGCCCGAACGGATATCTGTCACGGATCTTCTGATGCTCGATCCGGCTAATCCGCGTTCAGTGGCTTTCCAGATGGATCGCATTGCCGATCATCTCGCAAGCTTGCCACAAACGGGTGCCCATGCGGCAGCCGGTTTGGCAGCGGAGTGGCAGGCGGCACTCACGAATGCTGATGCCCACCTTTTCGATCAAGCCCTACCGGGAGAGTGCGCCGCAGGGCTATTGCGTTTGTCGGAACTCATCATTGTTGATCATGTCCGGCCGAATGGCGCGGGAGGGAACAGCTGATGCGCTATTCCGTCCGTCAAACGACTGATTACACCTATAGTGAACCAGTTCCATCCTCGCGCCACATCATCCGAATGGAACCCGTGACGCGAGCCGGACAGGAAGTTGTATCGCACCGTCTGACGATCCTCCCTCGCCCGAGCGAACGCGTGGAAGGGCGGGATTTTTTCGGCAATCGTGTAACGCACATCGCGATTGACGGGCCGCATGACCGGTTCAGCGTAACCGTCGAAGCAGAAATCCGCATCACTCCAACCGTAACAGACGCAGGCGGCGAGGATCAGTCTTGGGAAGCGATAGCCGCCGCAGCTTTATCGGCCCCCATGATTGGGCCAGACGCACCCATCCACCACTTGTTTCCGAGCCGGATGGTGCCGATCGATACCGCCATCACGGCCTATGCGGCGGAAAGCTTTCTGCCGGGTCGCGCGTTGCTGGCTGCCGCTTGCGACCTGAATGCGCGCATAAAGTCCGATTTCATCTATGATCCGCTCGCGACTGCGGTCGACACCGATCCCTCGCATGCATTCGCATGGCGGCGCGGGGTTTGTCAGGATTTTGCCCATATCATGATTGCTGGTTTGCGTGGGCTTGGTCTGCCGGCTGCCTATGTATCGGGTTGGCTGCGCACTGTTGCGCCAGATGGCGAGATGCGTCTTGAAGGCGCGGACGCTACGCATGCATGGGTGTCAATCTGGTGCGGCGACCAAGGTTGGGTCGGTTTTGACCCCACCAATGGCATTCGTGTCGGTACGGATCACATCGTGCTTGCGACCGGTCGCGATTATGCCGATGTTGCACCGCTCGATGGCGTGATCTGGTCTGCGACCGGTCATTCTCTGGCCGTCGCCGTCGACGTGATACCCGTTGTGGAGCATGACTTGGATGCGTGAGGATGACGCTGTTCAGCCTGCGCGGGACGCAATCACAGCTTTCATCCGCTCATGCGAAAACATTGTGATATTCACCGGTGCTGGCATTTCGACCGAAGCCGGTGTTCCTGATTTCCGCTCCCCCGGCAGTCCGTGGCTGGTACACAAGCCGGTCCCATTTCAAGAATACATGGCAAGCGGAGAGGCGCGCATCGAGGCGTGGCGACGAAAATTTGCGATGGACGACATTTACCGCCATCTCGGCCCGGGCGCGACCCACCACTTCATCGCAGAAGGTGTAGCGCAAGGCCAGGTGAGCGCCGTTGTTACCCAGAACATTGATAATCTACATCAGCGCTCGGGCATTCCCGATCACCAAATAATCGAGTTGCATGGCAACGGGTCATACGCGCATTGCTTGCATTGTGATCGTCGGCATGAAATCCCAGAGATCAGAATACACTTCGAGCGCTATGGTTACCCACCCGTCTGCGACGATTGCGGTGGTATCGTGAAATCCGCAACGATTTCCTTCGGACAGAAATTGCCGACCGAAGCTCTGCGCCGCGCCCGAGAGGCCATGATCCGCGCTGACGGGATCATTGTCCTGGGCTCCTCGCTTGTGGTGCGCCCGGCGGCCGATTTGCCCATTTTGGCGGCCGAGGCGGGGGCACGCCTTTTAATCGTTAATCGCGAGAAAACGCCGCTCGATTCAGCTGCTGATTATGTCATTCGCGGTGATTTGCCGGGGGTCTTGCCTGAATTGTGGCCGTTAACCGATATGAATGCTTCGTCAACAAGCCGCTAGACTTTAGGTAAAAAGAACCTTTAAATAGGGATATCGCGTAAGCTTTGTTTTGATTCCTGTGGTTGTGTTCTTGTGTTTTGGCAGTGGCTCATTTGAAGTGGTAATGTGCAATGGCAAACGATTTTAATCCCAACGCGTTGGGTTTCTCTAATAGTCTTTCGGATCTTGGTGTTGAACAGTCCGGGGACATTCGCCCGCCTGTCGATCTCATCGAGGTAGTCGGTACGGTGAAATGGTTTGATGTCGCCAAAGGCTATGGCTTCATCATTCCCGACAATGGCATGGCCGACATTCTTCTTCATGCGACGGTGTTGCGCCGTGAAGGCTTTCAGATCGTCTATGAAGGTGCGCGGGTCGTGGTGGATGCCACGCAGGGTCGTCGCGGATGGCAGGTCTTTCGCGTTAAGTCTGTTGATTCAACGACAGCGATTCATCCAGCGCAAATGCCGCCGCCGCGTACGCATGTCACGGTGACGCCAACGTCTTCGCTCGAGCGTGCGACGGTAAAATGGTTCAACCGCATTCGTGGTTTTGGTTTCGTCAGTGAGGGCGAGGGCAAACCGGATATCTTCGTTCACATGGAGATTCTACGCCGCTAAGGCATTGCCGATCTTTTGCCGGGGCAGGTGGTTTTGGTGCGTTACGGACCAGGGCCGAAGGGACATATGGCGACAGAGGTCCGGCTCGCGGATTCACCAGTCATCCCGCCATCGCATTGATCGAAAGCCGCGCTGCATATGGATAAAGCTGTTTCGTTTCGCACGACGCAGATAGGTTAAACCCATCCCTTGCAGGAGCGGAAAAGAGAAAGTCGAACAGCATCGTGCCAGCGATGAAGAGCAGGGCATTGACGGGGAGGGCGTGGCCGGAGATGGTTTGCGCCCTTTCTGTTGTTGAAGGCCTGCCATGAAAGTCGCGTTTCGTCGCTTTGCCCTAATGGTTTTCGGTTTCGGTTTGGCTATGGCCTTACTGGGCAGTCCGTCGGCTGTGCATGCCCAGAGCAAGCTGGAAAATCTCACCATCGCTACGGCGAAGGGGAAGGTGACTTTTGCCGTCGAGGTCATGCGGACCGATGAGGAGCGGGCCCGTGGCCTGATGAACCGTGCCTATCTGCCGGCTGATCGGGGGATGCTGTTCGACTTCAAGCAGCCCCAAGTCGCGTCTATGTGGATGAAGAATACCTTGATCCCGCTCGACATGCTGTTCATCCGGAAGGATGGCACCATCGCCAACATAGCCGAGAATACGGAACCGCATTCGTTGCGGACGATTTCGGCCATTGAGCCGGTTTTAGGTGTACTTGAGCTCAACGGTGGCACATCGGCCCGGCTTGGGATTGCACCAGGTGACAGGGTGGAAAACCCCCTGTTCGGTCGCTGACCCGGTTCACAAGACTTTCACCTCTCTTGCGGCAGGGTGCGTGCAGTGCTAGCCAGCGGTGTAGGGACTCTGGAGATAGGCGGGGTATAGCGCAGTCTGGTAGCGCATCTGCTTTGGGAGCAGAGGGTCGCGGGTTCAAATCCTGCTGCCCCGACCATTTCCAGCGAAACTTCAATATCGGAGCCTTTCATGACCGCACGCATCTACCGGCCTTCCCGCAACGCGATGCAATCGGGCAATGCCAAGTCGGATCGCTGGGTGCTTGATTTTGCTCCTGATAATGCGAAAGGCTTGGACCCGTTGATGGGGTGGACGAGTTCGGGCGACACCCGTCAGCAAGTCAAACTGTCCTTCGATAGCAAGGAAGAGGCGCTCGCTTACGCGCGCGCCAATGGAATTCCCTTCGAACTCATCGAGCCGAAGGATCCAAAGCGCCGCAATATCTCTTATTCAGACAATTTTCGTTTCAACCGTGTTGGCCAGTGGACCCACTGACCTTCGGTATGCGTGCGCATCCGGCCCCGTAGCTCAGCTGGATAGAGCAACCGCCTTCTAAGCGGTAGGTCACTGGTTCGAATCCAGTCGGGGTCGCCAGCTTTGGCACAATACCTCTCGCAAATCGTATAATCGGCCATGTTTCGTCCCGGTGCAGAGGCCTCTTGGACCAGCTTGTCAGCTGATGGCCGGCAGGCAGATTGATTTCAGCGCATTGCCAAGGCGGAACCCGACTAAACACAGCTTCGACAACGCATGACTAAACGTAAGCTTGAAGATAAGCTCTTCGAAATGATGCTTGGTTATCAATTTTGTTTGATCGATTACCGACTAACTTGCCACAAATAGGATCGCTAAATTTCATTTTGGGGCAAATGCTCAAATGGAAATCCATGTTTAGAGCGCAATGGCTAGGAATCGGGTTTTGTTATGCTTAAATAGGTTCATAAAGGGAATGTTTCTTCCGTATCGTTATGTGCTGTTGTGGAGTGGTTCGTGTTGCAGGTTTCACTGACCGTCCTGATTGCAGTTGTGGTCGGAATCCTCGCATTTTCGGCTTATGGATCGCTGACAGCGGCGATACTCGTTTCTACCCTCTCGGCTTTGCTCTGGATTTATCTCATTCGTCTCTAAGCGTGGCAGCCATTTCCACGTCCCGTTCCTGATCCTTGGTTTCGATCGCACCCGGTCGTGTTAGCCGTACGGTTTGTATGGCCTCGTCTGGTTTCATCCCCGCATGCACAAGCATTTGAGCAGCGAGCGTCCCCGTTCGTCCTAAACCAGCTGCGCAATGGATGACGATCGTAGAACCGCCTCGTACCCGTTCGATGAGAGCGGGAAGAGCGGCTTGCATAGCCTTAGCCGCAGGGCCTGAGGCCGTCTTCATGTCACCGACAGGCCAGTGAATCCAACCGAGCCCCACATGGGCAACGGCCTCGGGCAGGGGTTCGACCCCGTAAAGAGCCAATTCTTTGGCTTCAATGAGCGTGACAAGGGTCTCGGCCCCGTCGGTCCTAATCGCCTCTAAATCTGCGGAGAGATCGCGCTGCCATGTCCGTTCCTGCTGATCGCGGCCTTTCCGTCCCGGACAATGGACCATACCGATCCGCCCATGCCCCAGCCTGATGTAGTCGATCCGTAAGGGGCCGTTCACATCTTGAGCGGTGGCGTCCTGATTGTCTGTTCCTTGTGTCATGCCAACCTTCTCGCCGAAGCCGCGCGGCGAGGCAAGAAGCGGCCGTCTGGCGTTGCAAACGGCATCAGGATCGCGGATAAGCGCGCCGTGCAGCTTCCGTCGAGGCTGTTGCCGGGATGGATTCGACCGCCCGGGTCCGGTGTTCCCCAATCAGCCGTTCCGAAAAGCAGCCTCGCATGCATTCCGACCGTTCTGTACCCTGGCTCGACGCGATTGCAGCATCCCGTTCGCGGGCGTTTGGGCTGCTGTTTCTTCTTGGCCTTGCCTTCTACCTGCCGGGCATTGCGACGCTGCATCCGATGGATCGCGACGAGCCGCGTTTTGCGCAAGCCACAAAACAGATGATCGAAACCGGTGATGGCATTGACATCCGTTTTCAAGAAGAAGCGCGCCACAAAAAACCAGTAGGGATTTATTGGCTGCAAGTGGTTGCCGTGAAAGCTGGGCAAGCCGTGGGTGTGCCCGATGCCATTCATACGATTGCGCTTTATCGCATCCCGTCTTTCATCGGCGCGCAGCTTGCGATGATTTTCACCTATCTGATCGGATTGCGTCTGATGGGCGGGCGCGCCGCCTTGGTGGCGGCCGCTTTGTTTGGTGCCACGATTCTAATTGGTGTTGAGGCGCGCCTCGCAAAGACCGATGCCGTTTTATCCGCGACGATCATCGCCTGCATGCTGGTCTTGGCAGAAGCGCGTTTTGGCACGCGCGAACGATTGCCGGTGCTATGGTGGGCAGGGTTCTGGATTGCGATGGGGATAGGCATCCTCGTCAAGGGGCCGATCACACCACTGATCGTTGCCTTCGCAGCGTTCGGTACCGCGTTGTTCGGCGGCGAAGGCGCTCGGTTCTTGCGCAAGCTCGAAACGCGCAAGGGCTTATTGATCCTGTTGGCGATGGTGCTGCCATGGTTCATCGCTATCGCGATCAAGAGCGGTGGCAGTTTCTTCAGCGATTCTGTTGGGCAGGACATGCTCGCCAAAGTTGCCAAGGGACAGGAATCGCATGGCGCGCCGCCCGGCACCTATCTCGCCGTCTTTGCCGGTACGGCTTGGCCATTGGCGCCGTTCGTCTTGCTCTCCATTCCTTTTATCTGGCGCGCGCGCCGTAACCCGCGCCTTGTATTTTTGCTCTCATGGGCTCTGCCGATGTGGGTGATCTTCGAAATTGTACCGACAAAATTACCGCATTACGTGCTGCCACTCTATCCGGCGTTGGCGCTTGCGACCGGCCTTGCCTTCGAACATTTCACCGCACCGAAGCGTTGGATTGCGAAGCTCGTTCCCTTCCTGTTGCCTTTGCCGGTTCTTGTCTTGGCAGTGGGTGTACCCGTGGCTAGCTTTGTGATGGCGCGCAGCATCCCCTACGCCGCAACCGCGTTGTTGATCATGGCGTTGGTGCCGGCATTCTTCGCCATGCGCAGCTTGTGGGCGGGAGAGCCTATGCGAGCAGCGGCACTGTCGTGCGTCGCTTCGCTACTGATTAGTTTTGCAGCCTTTCGTTTCGCGTTGCCGGGTTTTGAGCCGATCCGTCTGAGCCCGCGTCTTGCATCGGCGGTAGAAGATTTGAAATGCAACGACCCTGAACTTGCGACGACCGTTTATCGCGAGCCGAGCCTCGTCTTCCTCACACGCACCGATCTTGTTATGACCGACGGACGCGGCGCAGCTGAATTCTTGGGTGGTCAAGGGTGCCGCGCGGCTTTCGTGGAGAGCCGTGCAGAGGCAGCATTCAAATCCGAAATCGCAGCGCGCAATCTCACGCCGCGTCTCGCGACACGGATTGCTGGCATCAACATGAATGGCGGACGCAAACTCGATATCGGCGTCTATGTAATGGGTGAAACGCGGTGAGTGAATCTCGCTTAAGCCAAGAGCCTCGCGTCAGTGTCGTCGTCCCCGTCAAGAATGAGGCCGGCAACATTGGGCCGCTGATTGCGGAGATCGAGGCCGCGTGTGTTGCGCTCGCCCCGTTCGAAATCATTTATGTCAATGATGGCTCGACTGACGCAACACCGCGTGTGTTGGCCGATCTTGCCAAGGCGAAACCGCATTTGCGTGTACTCGAACATGCAGCCTCATGCGGCCAGAGCGCGGCCGTACGCTCGGGCGCGCGCGCGGCGAAAGCGCCCATCATCGTCACCATCGATGGCGACGGTCAGAACGATCCGGCTTATATTCCGGCTTTAGTGGCCGCGCTCGATGCCGGTGGTCCACAAACCGGCCTTGCTGCAGGTCAGCGCGTAGGTCGCAAGGATACGGGGTTTAAGCGCTTCCAGTCGCGCACGGCCAATGCTGTTCGCGGATTTGTCCTCAAGGATGGCACGCGCGACACAGGCTGCGGGCTCAAGGCTGTGCGGCGCGATGTCTATCTCGGCTTACCCTATTTCGATGCTTTGCATCGTTTCATGCCTGCCTTGGTCAAACGCGATGGCTTCGATGTCGCCCTCGTCGATGTAAAAGATCGGCCAAGGCTGACTGGTGTCTCGAATTATGGATTTTTCGACCGTCTCTGGGTCGGCATTGGCGATCTGATGGGTGTTGCTTGGCTCTGTCGCCGCCGCCGCCGGATCGCTCAGGTGAAGGAAGTGACCGAACATGCTGGTTAGCTTGTCAAATCAGGTCGGCGGCTACCTTTATGCCGTGTTCGTTGAAAGCTGGAATGGCTGGATCATCCTCGGATTTTTTGGTCAGGCTTTGTTCACCATGCGCTTTTTGGTGCAGTGGATCGCCAGCGAAAAAGCGCAGAAGAGCGTTATCCCGCTCTCGTTCTGGTTTTTTTCAATTGGTGGCGGTGCACTTCTGCTTGTCTACGCCATTTACAAGGGCGATCCCGTTTTCATCGTCGGGCAAGGCCTCGGCGTGTTTATCTATGTCCGCAATCTCTGGCTGATTAAGAACGAGAAAAAGGCCGAGAACGTTGACAAGTCCTGATCATTTTACTCCGGAGACGCTGGACGAAGTCCGCGCCGATGTCTTCGCTCGTCTGGCCCGCGCGGTAAAAGATCGTCGCTCGCCTATGCATACGCCGGTGATCGCTACACGCGGCATCGACGGTGCGATCAAAGCGCGTGTCGTGGTTCTGCGGGCTTTCGATGCCGAAGCGGTCGCACTGCGTTTTCATACCGATTTGCGTGCCAAGAAGATCGCCGAACTCAATGCCGATCCGCATATCGCCTTTGCGTTCTACGACCATCAGGCGCGCATTCAAATCCGTGCCGAAGGCACGGCCAGCGTCCATAGCGACGATGCGCTTGAGGAGATGGCGTGGAATGCCTCGTTGCGGATGAGCCGGGTCTGCTATGGCGTAAAGCCCGCTCCCGGTGCGCCGCTCGACGGTGCCGACGATTTTACGCTTCCGGATGATGATGCAGCGATTGCGGCTGGGCGCGCCCATTTCAGCGCGGTTCTTTGCCGCATCGAGGCTTTGGAATATCTCTTCCTGCGCCATGCAGGCCATCGCCGTTCGCGATTTACACGCAAGGCGGATGGCTGGTCCGGGCAGTGGCTCGCTCCCTGAGGGTGAGGTTAAGATGCTGCGCGCAGCCGCTTAAAGCCAGCGTCGAGGTCGGCCTGCAGATCCTCGAGTTCTTCAAAACCGATCTGGAAGCGCAGTGCTGGGCCGCCGGGGTTCCATTGAGTCGCGGTGCGGTAAGCGGCGCAATCGAAGGGGACCACAAGGCTTTCGAAACCGCCCCAAGAATATCCCATGCCGAAATAGCTAAGACCATCGAGCATCGCCGCCACAGCTTTTTGTGGCGCGGGGTGGAGAACCACTGAGAAGAGGCCGGAGGAACCAAGGAAATCGCGCTTCCAGATTGCGTGGCCCGGGCAGGACGGCAGGGCAGGGTGCAAAACGGTCTTCACCTCAGGCCGCGCCGCGAACCAATGCGCCATGGCAAGCGCCTGCTTCTCGGCCTCCTTTAGGCGCAGATGCATGGTCCTCAGCCCACGCAGCGCGAGGAACATGTCGTCTGGTCCTGCACACATCGCGAAGGCGTCATAGGTGGAGCGGAGCTTCTTCCATGCCCGCTCATTTGCCGAGACGATCCCGAGCAGTAGATCGGAGTGACCACCAAGATACTTTGTGCCGGCTTCAAGCGCGATGTCCACGCCGCGCTCATGTGGAGGAAAGAAAAACGGCGTCGCCCATGTGTTGTCCATGATGGTGAGCGCGTTGTGCTTGAGGGCAACTGCCGCGATGGCTGGCACGTCCTGCACTTCGAAACTTTGCGAGCCGGGTGCTTCGGTAAACACCGCTGCCGTGTTGGGGCGGAACAGTTTTTCGATGTCGGCCCCGATCATAGGGTCGAAATAAGTGGTCTCGACGCCATAGCGCTTGAGAACCGTATCGCAGAAATGCCGCGTCGGCCGATAGACGCTGTCGGTGACGAGCAAATGGTCGCCCGCCTTGAGGGCTGCCATGAGAGACAGGGCAACAGCGGCGAGGCCCGAGCCGACCGCAACCGTTCCCTTGGCCCCGGCAATGTCGCTCCACGCCGCCTCGAGCGCCTCCGACGTTGGCGTTCCCTTTGTCGCATACACAAAGCGTGCATCGTCACGGTTGAGGAGTGCATCCATGGTCGGCGAAAGCACCGTGGACCCGCGATAAACCGGCGTGTTGACGAAGCCAAACTGCTCATTCGGGTGGCGGCCTGTATGGATGGACCGGGTCCGCGGGCCTGGTTTCCGGGTCGGGTTGTGCTCGCTCATAGAATTCAACTGTCCAAATGGTGGGATTACGGTGTCAATAGGGCTAAGGTTCGGGATATCCGTCAAGTGCGGCCATGTTTGCACCTGCGGGGCCTTGACCATCATCCAATAGTCGCAGGATGATCAGAACCATGACCGGGTGGCTCCAACAGGAGTGCCACGCCTTTCGAGGTTCGGACCGGTTTCAATGTGGGAGATACTGAATGAAAAAGACGATTGTATCGATTGCGCTCGGCGCGGCCGCCATGTTTGCGGCTTCGGCTGTATCAGCACAGACGCTCAACAATGTGAAGAACAAGGGCCAGCTCACCTGCGGCTCGAATACGGGCCTCGCCGGTTTCGGCGCGCCGGACGATAAGGGTGTCTGGAAGGGTCTCGACGTCGACGTGTGCCGTGCTATTGCGGCCGCGATCTTCAACGATGCCACGAAAGTGAAGTTTGTCCCGCTCTCCTCGAAGGATCGCTTCACGGCGCTGCAATCGGGTGAAGTTGACGTGCTCGTCCGCAACTCGACATGGACGATGTCGCGCGACACCTCGCTCGGTCTCAACTTCACGGGCGTCAACTATTATGACGGTCAGGGCTTCATGGTTCGCAAGAAGCTCGGCGTCTCCTCGGCGCTTGAGTTGAACGGTGCTTCTGTCTGCACGCAGCAGGGCACGACGACGGAATTGAACCTCGCCGACTTCTTCCGCGCCAACAAGCTGAAGTACGAAGTCGTCGCTTTCGCAACCTCGGACGAAACCATCAAGGCCTATGACGCCGGCCGTTGCGACGCTTTCACGACCGACGCTTCGGGCCTCTATGCAGAACGCCTGAAGCTGACGAACCCGAACGACCACATCATTCTGCCGGAAATCATCTCGAAGGAGCCGCTGGGTCCGGTCGTCCGTCATGGTGACGACCAGTGGTTTGATCTGGTGAAGTGGACGCTCTATGCCATGGTTAATGCCGAAGAACTCGGCGTGACCCAGGCCAATCTCGATCAGATGCTCAAGTCGGACAACCCGGAGATCAAGCGTCTCCTGGGCACCGAAGGTAAGTTTGGTGAAATGCTCGGTCTCAGCAATGACTGGGTCGTGCGCATCGTCAAGCAGGTCGGCAATTACGGCGAAAGCTTTGAGCGTAACGTCGGCGAGTCCTCGCCGCTGAAGATCAAGCGCGGCCTGAACGCGCTCTGGTCGAAGGGTGGTCTGCAATACGCACCGCCGATCCGCTAAGGATCCTTTGACGGACCGGCCTAGTGCCGGTCCGTTTTCTTTGAGATGCTGTGGTAACTAAGCATAAATTTTGCTTTGTACTGGACGTCTCTGTGGTTTGACTAGAAAATGTCTACAGACGCGGCAAACGCGTTGCGGAATGTTCCGCAAACTTCGAGGGGAAAGTCATGAAGTCCATTTTCAAAGCAGCGGCGCTCGGTGTGGCTGCGCTGGGCCTAACGATCGGCGCAGCATCGGCACAAGGCGTGTTGCAAAAGGTCAAGGAACGCGGCCAGCTGATCTGCGGCACGGGTCTTGGCATTGCGGGCTTCGGTATGCCCGATGAAAAGGGTGTCTGGAAGGGATTGGATATCGATTATTGCCGTGCCATTGCAGCGGCGATTCTCAACGATCCGATGAAGGTGAAGACCGTCTCGCTCACAGCGAAAGATCGGTTCACCGCGCTGCAATCGGGTGAAATCGACGTGCTTGTCCGCACAACGACGTGGACGATGTCGCGCGACACGTCGCTCGGCCTGAACTTCGCGGGCATCAATTACTATGATGGCCAAGGTTTCATGGTCCGCAAGTCGATGAACATCAAATCGGCACTCGAGCTCAATGGCGCGTCGGTTTGCACGCAACAGGGCACAACGACGGAACTCAACCTCGCTGACTATTTCCGCGCCAACAAGATGAAGTACGAAGTCGTGGCCTTCGTCACGAACGACGAAACGATTAAGGCCTATGAATCGGGTCGCTGCGACGTGTTCACGACTGACTCATCGGGCCTGTTCGCTGAACGCCTTAAGTTTTCGAAGCCGGGCGATCATATGATTTTGCCGGAAATCATCTCGAAAGAGCCGCTGGCCGCTTCGGTTCGCCATGGCGATGACCAATGGTTTGACGTCGTGAAGTGGGTGCATTACGCGATGCTGAACGCGGAAGAACTTGGTGTGAGCCAGTCTAACGTGGATCAGATGCTCAAGTCGGATAATCCTGAGGTGAAGCGCCTTCTCGGCACTGAAGGTAAGTTCGGCGAGATGATCGGTCTGCCGAATGATTGGGTCGTGCGGATTGTCAAGAATGTCGGCAATTACGGCGAAGTCTTCGAGCGTAATGTCGGTTCGGGCTCGCTGCTTAAGATTGAGCGCGGCAAGAACAATCTTTGGACGAAGGGCGGTCTCCAATACGCCCCGCCGATCCGCTGAGGATCAAAACAGGCATCCCGGCCATAAACCGGGATGCCTCGTCTCTGTGCATAGGCTAGAGTAAAAAGGTCCGGGCGCTCGCGCCCGTTCATGACTTTATGCAGGCCGCATTTCTTCGGCTGCATCTCGGAGGTTGGATGACGACTGAAGCCGCAGACAAGGGCGCTCCGCGCGTCTCGCCACTCTACGATCCGAAGGTTCGTGGCATAGCCTATCAGGTGGTGTTGGCACTGATCATCCTGTTCGTCGTCTATGAGGCGACAACGAATGCCATTGAGAATCTGCGCGCCGCAAAGATTGCGTCAGGCTTTGGCTTCTGGTCGGTTGAGGCCGGTTTTGACATCAACCAAAAGCTCATCCCCTTTTCCTCGACGGGTGGCTCGACCTATGGCGATGCCTTCCTCGTAGGTCTTCTCAATACACTGCTTGTTGCATTTATCGGGATCATCCTCGCGACGATCCTCGGTTTCGTGATTGGTATTGCGCGTCTTTCGAATAATTGGATCATCGCGAAATTGTCGATGGTTTATGTTGAAGTCATTCGAAACACGCCGCTGCTGTTGCAATTGCTGTTCTGGTACAATGCAGTATTGAAGCCGCTGCCCGATCCGCGCAATTCGCTGTCCTTGTTCGGAGCCATCTTCCTCAACAATCGCGGCGTCGTGATGCCAAGTCCGGTTCCCGGACCGAATTTCGATTGGACATGGATAGCCTCTCTCGTGGCTATCGCGATTTGGATTGGTTTGTCCTATTTCGCGCGCAAGCAACAGGCAGCAACCGGCAAGCGTTTCCCGGCCAATCTCATCGGCTTTGGCCTATTCATCATCTTGCCGCTGATCGCCTATTGGGCCGCGGGAAGCCCGTTATCCTTTGAATATCCCAAGCAGAGCCGCTTCAACTTAACCGGCGGAATGCAGATCTATCCGGAGTTCGTAGCGCTGCTGGTTGGCCTCACGATCTATACGGCAGGCTTCATCGCCGAGAACGTGCGCGCAGGTATCCTCGCCGTGTCGAAGGGGCAAAGCGAGGCGGCCCATGCGCTGGGCCTGTCGAATGGGCAGACACTACGGCTCATCGTTGTACCGCAGGCGATGCGCGTCATCATTCCGCCGTTGACCAGTCAATATCTCAACTTAACGAAGAACTCATCGCTCGCCGTTGCCATCGGTTATCCTGATCTCGTGCAGGTCTTCACCGGTACCGTACTCAATCAGACGGGGCAGGCGGTCGAGGTGATTGCGATCACCATGCTGGTCTATTTGACGATCAGTCTGACGACATCGTTCTTCATGAATATCTACAACAGCCGCATGGCATTGGTGGAGCGCTAAGCCATGACGATCGGTGATAATGTAACGCCCATGGATGCAAGCGGAGCCTATCTTGGCAGCGGCGACTTACCTCAGCGCAAGCCGCCGGTGACATCGCGCGGACTTGTCGCTTGGGTTCGCGACAATCTGTTCTCCTCGATCCCAAACACGATCATGACCCTGCTGGGTTTCTGGATTTTGTGGGAGATCACACCGCCCATACTGGATTTCCTGATCTTCGATGCGGTCTGGGAAGGGTCGGGGCGCGATGCGTGTCTCGAATCTGTCCGCAATGCTCCTGTTGGCGCTTGTTGGGCCTTTGTGAAGGTCCGTCTCGGCTATTTCTTTTACGGCCAATACCCGATCGATGAGCGCTGGCGTGTCGATACTGTCTGGGCGATGGGTGCCATTGGCGTCGTCTGGCTTTTGTGGCCACGCGTTCCGTATAAAAATTGGGGTTCGCTTTATTTCTTCCTGATTTTTCCGGTTGTCGCATTCTTTCTGCTCGTCGGAACGCCGGCGTTCAATCTCCAGAAAGTGCCGACAAATCTCTGGGGCGGCGTGCTGGTCACCCTCGTGATCTCGACGGTCGGCATCGTTTTCTCATTGCCGCTCGGCGTGTTACTCGCTTTGGGCCGCCGCTCGAAGCTGCCGCTTGTCCGTTTGTTTTCCGTCATCTTCATCGAATTTGTGCGCGGTGTACCGCTCATTACGGTGCTGTTTATGGCGAATGTGATGCTGCCACTGTTTTTGCCGGATGGCTGGCGGCCCGATTCGCTGATCCGCGTTCTTGTCGGCATCGCGCTCTTTGCATCTGCCTATATGGCTGAGATCGTGCGCGGCGGTTTGCAAGCGATAGGCCGCGGCCAATATGAAGGCGCTCAATCGCTCGGTCTTGGTTATTGGCAGATGATGGTTCTCATCATCCTGCCGCAAGCGCTGAAGATCGTGATCCCGAACATCGTCAACACTTTCATCGGTCTGTTCAAGGACACGACATTGGTGTCGATCGTCGGCATCTTCGATTTCCTGAAGACGATCGAAGCAAGCTTCGTCGATCCACGTTGGGCAACGCCCGTCACACGTGCGACCGGCTATGCTTTCGCAGCGATCTTCTACTTCATTTTCTGCTGGGGCATGTCCCAGTACTCCCAGTGGATGGAGCGCAAGCTCGCCACGGGCCACAAACGTTGACGGCGAGGAAAAGAGCAATGCCAGATACAAAACCCGCCGGTCTCAAGCCTGCCAAGCTGAACAACGAGACCGCTATCGATATCGTCAAGATGAATAAATGGTTTGGCGATTTCCACGTGCTACGCGACATTAATTTGGTCGTGAAACGCGGTGAGCGTGTGGTCGTGTGCGGCCCGTCAGGCTCCGGCAAATCGACCATGATCCGTTGCATCAACCGCCTGGAAGAGCATCAGGAAGGCAGGATCGTCGTCGATGGTATCGAATTGACGAATGATCTCAAGCGAATCGATGAGATCCGTCGCGAAGTCGGCATGGTGTTCCAGCATTTCAATCTATTTCCGCATCTGACCATTTTGGAGAACTGCACGCTCGCGCTGATCTGGGTCAAGAAAATGCCCAAGAAGGACGCCGAAGAAATCGCCATGCATTATCTCAAGCGCGTGAAGATTCCCGAGCAGGCGTTGAAATATCCCGGTCAGCTTTCGGGCGGCCAGCAGCAGCGCGTGGCCATCGCTCGCTCACTTTGCATGTCGCCGAAGATCATGCTGTTCGATGAGCCGACATCGGCGCTCGATCCGGAAATGGTGAAGGAGGTTCTCGACACCATGGTTTCGCTGGCTGAGGATGGCATGACTATGATCTGCGTAACCCATGAAATGGGTTTTGCGCGCCAAGTCGCCAACCGCGTGATCTTCATGGATCAAGGTCAGATCGTTGAAGCCAATACGCCGGACGAATTCTTCCGCAATCCGCGCCATGAACGGACCAAATTGTTTCTGTCGCAGATTCTGCACTGATTGGCGCGTTGCCGTTGCCAACCAAAAAGCGCGCCCGAGTGGCGCGCTTTTCTTTTTCATGAATGGTGAGGGGATTAACCCTTCGCAACATCGCAATCGTCGCGTCCGCCCCATTCCGCCCATGAGCCATCATAGAGTGCCTTAATGTTGCGGCCGGTGCTTTCCAGTGCGAGTGCCAAGATCGCCGCCGTCACGCCCGAACCGCAACTCGTGACGATGGGCTTGTCGAGATCGACGCCCGCATTCTTAAAAATGGTTTCGATTTCGGCTGCGGGTTTGAGAACACCATCTGTGGAAACGAGACCGGCAGGCACGTTTTTCGCGCCCGGCATGTGGCCGGATTTCAGCCCCGGTCGCGGCTCGGGTGCGTCACCCTTGAAGCGATCGGCAGGGCGTGCATCGACGATCTGCCCCTTGTTACCGGCCAGGTAAGATTTCACATCGCCTAGTGAAGCCACTGCGCCATGATCGAGCCGCGCGGTGAAATTCGTCGGACGGCGCGTCGTCTTTTCATCCGTCCAGGGTCGATTCTCGGCCTTCCAACGCGGCGCACCGCCTTCGAGGATAACAACATCGCGCGCGCCCATTGTGCGGAACGTCCACCAGATGCGCGGCGCCGAGAAAAGTCCAAGCCCGTCATAAATCACGATACGGGCGCCATCGCCGATACCGAGTTTGCTCATTTCAGCCGAAAACACCTGTGGCGCTGGCAGCATATGGGGTAGGCCACTTGCCGTGTCGGCGATGGCATCAATGTCAAAAAAGACGGCACCGGGAATGTGGCCCGCTTCATATTCGGCGCGCGGATTGCGGTTGAGATGGGGCAGATACCAGGACGCATCAACAACAACGACATCCGGCGCGGTGAGGTGGTCTTCGAGCCATTGGCCCGATACGAAATTCGGGTTCGACATAGCATTTCCTCTCATTGAGCATCATCCTGCCAAGGGGGAACCGGTCGGCGGATCAAGATGATGGATTGTCAAAGCTCGGGAGCGATCTGATCGGTTGCTTTAGACGAGCGCGATACGGACGCGGCGGTTTTGTTTGCCTTTTTTCTCGATATTGGTCACGGCAACCGCGCCGATCTCGCGCGTGTTTTTCACATGCGTACCGCCGCAAGGTTGCAGGTCGAGCCCAACAATGTTGACGAGGCGTACGCGGCCCGTGCCCATCGGCGGCTTCACCGACATAGTCTTGACGAGGCTCGGATTGTTTTCGAGTTCTTCATCGGTGATCCATTGCTCGGTCACATCGGCGTTGTGGCCTATGCGGCGCATCAGTTCATCCGTGATCGCGTCCTTTTCGAGCCCGCCATCGGGAATGTCGAAATCGAGACGACCTTCTCCGTCGCCAATAGCCCCACCGGTGACGGGGTAAGGAAGCACCGTTGTCAGGAGATGGAGTGCTGTATGGATGCGCATCCGCTTGAGACGGGTGTCCCAATCGATCCGGGCTGTCACCGTCTCGCCGACGGCGGGCAAGCCCGCGCCCTCGGCTGGAACATGCACAATCTCGGTCTTGTCGACGCCATACACGGTCGTGGCAATCGGGATTTCGGCACCGGCGGCGGTCACGAGAACACCGGCGTCGCCGGGCTGTCCGCCGCCTGTTGGATAGAAGATGGTGCGGTCTAGGATGATGCCGCCCCGCTCATTGATCCCGAGAACTTTGGCCTCCGTCTCTTTGAGATAGGCATCGTCGCGAAAGAGGAGGGCGGTTGTCATCGAATGCTCCGGGGAGGCCATTACAGGTGCGGCGACGCTAAAGAAGGCCCTTCTGGCAGGCAAGCCGCATCAGCCGCCACGCACCGAATGGCAACAGGCACTTTCCAAAAAGGAGAGCGGGACCTGCGACTTGCGACAAACGGGCACGCCGCACCTCGTAAAACTACGGATGGTTCTCGGCGTTAAGCTCACAACAATGTGCATGTGCGAGAACTACCCAGAAGGGGTGATCCACATCGGATTGTACCTCGTAATTGTGGGAAATCTTCTCGGCTCACCCGAGCCCTCTGACCGGACCGGACTACCTCATGCGCCTCGAAGACCAAGCGGCCCACCCAATCGACGCCTTGATGGCGCAATATGCCTCAGGACAGCTGTCTCCGGCTTTGCACGGCCTTGTTGCCGCCCATCTGGCGATCAAGCCGGATAACCGGAACTTTGTTGGCGCGCTTGAGGAGCTCAATGCGAAGGAGTTGGACGGTACAGCGTCTGGCGTCATTCGCAATCGTGACAGCCGCCTTGCGGCCATTTTTGATGCTCCCTCGGGTTCGATCCGCACTCAGGTGGCGCAGGATGCCATTTTCCCTGCACCTTTGGCTGATTTCATCGGGCATCGGCTCGATAGCGTGCCGTGGCGCACGGTGTTGCCAGGCATTCGCGAATTTCATGTGCCGCACGGCGATAAGGCCGGTGGCGAAGCCTCGTTGCTCTGGATTAAGCCCGGGCGCATTATGCCGGCGCATACGCATGATGGTGCCGAAGTGACGCTCGTGCTTAAGGGTGGCTTCTCGGATGCTTCCGGCCATTATCGCCGTGGCGACATTGCCTTCGCCGATTCGGATGTAGACCATCGTCCTCGCGCCGATGAGGACGAGGATTGCATCTGCTTCGCCGTGACAGATGCGCCCTTGCGTCTGACAGGCCCCTTCGGTCGGATTGTTCAGCGCCTTTTCGGCCATTGATTACATCCATTTGAAGTGTCTCTGCGTAAACCCGTAAATGGAGTTTACGATGAGCTTTCGCGCACGCCCGCAAGATGGACTTGTTTGGATCACCGGAGCCAGTTCGGGGATCGGCCGCGCTGTCGCACTTGAGCTTGTTGCGCGCGGTTTCCGTGTTGCCATCTCCGCGCGCCGTGTCGAGGAACTCGAAGCGCTCGCGCGCGAGGTGAAGCCCGGGGCGATGATCCCGGCTCCCTGCGATGTCACCGATTCCGAGGCCGTTCTCAAAACCGTCGAACGCATCGAGGCTGAGCATGGACCGATCAGCCTCGCTTTCCTCAATGCCGGAACCTACAAGCCCGTCAGCATTGAGCCTTTCGTGCTGAAAGATTGGCAATCGATGTTCGACGTCAATATCGATGGCGTGCTGACAGGATTGAACGCGGTATTGCCGCGTTTCCTCGCGCGCGGCAAAGGTCAGCTCGCGCTGAATGCATCGGTGGCCGGTTTCGGCCCGCTGCCGCGTGCAGCTGTTTATGGGGCCACAAAAGCGGCGCTCATCCACATGGCCGGTTCGTTACAATTCGACTGCACGCCGAGGAATATCACTGTGCAAGTGGTTTGCCCCGGCTTCGTTGAGACGCCACTCACTGCCAAGAACGATCATCCGATGCCATTCATTATTCCGGTCGAAGATGCTGCGCGCCGGATTTGCGATGGCTTTGCGACGGGTGGATTCGAGATCACATTTCCACGCCGGATGAAATGGTTGTTGAAGGCGCTCAATCTCCTGCCATGGCCTGCCTATTTCTGGCTCGTCGGCAAAGGCACTGGCGCCTCACGCTGAAAGGCGACGCTCGATCTGCAAACGCAATTCCTGTTGTGCGGCGCGGTCGACCGGGAATCGCCACATCAGCGCAATCGCGACACTCTTCACGATCACCGGAAGCCCGGCATAGAGAAACGCTAAAGCATCGAGCCCACGCGGCGTGATGACGTTTTGTCCGGGATCGAAGCCCGCGAGTGCGAGTAACGGAAAGGCGATGCCGACGGCGGCTGCCAGCGATAATTTCGTCGCCAAACCCCAGAGAGAAAGATAAAGCGCCGAGCGTTCTTCGCCTGAGCGCGCTGTATCGACATCGATCACATCCGCCTGCAACGAAGCAGGCATCACGACATCCGCACCCAATGCGAGGCCTGTGAGCACCGTGACGATAGCAAAGGCATAAACATCGCCCGTACCCAGAAAGGGCGCAAAGGCGAAGGCCGCCATCGCCAGCATCATGCCCAGACACCAGACGCGATGTTTCGCGCGCGTTTGCGCCAGTTTGAACCAGAGCGGCACGCCTGCAATGCCGGATATGAAATACAGAACCAACAATGGACCAACCATATCGCGTGCCTGTAGGCGTTCGCTGACGAAGAAGACGAACAAGGTTGCGGGCAAGCCATTGGCAAAGCCATTGACGAAAAATGCGAGGACCAAGCGCAGGAAGGGTTTATTGGCGGCAAGCGCAGAAAAACTATCGCGGAATGAGAGTTGAACAACCGAGCGATTGGTTGGCTCAGTCACACGCAGGCACACAAGGCTCGCCAGCGGCAAAGTGACCACGATCAAGATCGCGATCGCACGCAAAATGCTCGCGGGATCGCTCAGTCCGAACGCGGGCAACAAGGCCGGCATGCACAGCGCGATCAAAGTTCCCACCACCGTCAACGCTTCCCGCCACGCGACAACACGGTTGCGGCCCTCATAGCTGCGCGAAATTTCTGCACCCCAAGCCGCATAGGGAACCTGCATCACCGTGGTGGACAGCGACAGAACCGTGGCCCAAACCGCGAGATAGAACGCTCCCGCACCTTGCGGCGGCGCAAAGGTGAACCAAGCCCCAAGCATGACCAGCGGTGTGCCAAGCGCGACGAGAAACCGCCGTCGCCCCATTCGCGGCCCAATACGATCGGCGAAGATGCCCATGGCTGGATCGCTCAGCGCATCAATCACGCGCACTACGAACAGGACAGTGCCAACAAGCGCAATGTTGAGGCCGAGCGTTTCGGCATAAAAGCCGGGAACGAGCACGTAAAACGGCAATGAAAGCATCGCCAGCGGCAACGCCGGTGCCGCATAAGCGAAAAGCGTTGCGCGGGTGAGGGGCTCGCTGTGGCTCAACGTGTCTTCGTATAGATCAATTGGCGGACGTCGATATTGCCGGTGCGAAATCCCGCTTCGCAATAGGAGAGATAATAGTCCCACATGCGGCGAAAGCGCTCATCGAAACCCATCGGTGTCAGCTCGGGCCATGCGGTATGAAAGCGGCCCCGCCATTCTGCAAGCGTACGCGCATAATCGAGACCGAAGATTCGCTCTTTCTCGAGCGCGAGGCCGACCTTGCGGCCAAGCTCCGTCATCTTCTGTGGGGATGGCAACATGCCACCGGGAAAGATATAGCGCCGAATGAAGTCGATCTCTCGACGATAAGTCTGAAAAAAGCGATCCTGAATTGTGATCACTTGCAATCCGGCACGACCATCTTCCTTAAGGCGGGTCGCCAATTGTTTGAAATAGGCTGGCCAATACTCCTCGCCGACCGCCTCGAACATTTCGATCGACGCGATCCGATCGTAAAGACCGGTCTCGTCGCGATAATCCTGCAATTTGATCGTCACGCGATCAGATAGTCCGGCGCGCGCCATCCGTTCGACGGCGAAATCATATTGCTCTTGAGAAATAGTAAGGCCGGTGACGCGGCAGCCTATTTCACCGGCTGCATATTCGGCAAAACCGCCCCAACCGCAGCCGATTTCGAGAACGTGATGTTCCGCCTTGAGATCGATGGCGTCAGCCAGTGCCTTGTACTTCCGGCGCTGCGCGCTCGACAGATCATTGTCGCCCTCGGCATAGAGCGCCGACGAATAAGTCATCGTCCGATCGAGCCAAGACGAATAGAACCTGTTCCCGAGATCGTAATGCGCGTGAATATTGCGGCGTGATCCGGACTTGGTGTTCCGATTCAACCAATGCTGGACTCGCTGCAGGATTCTAACGAATGGATTTTTGACCATCTGCTGGATCATTTGATGGTTCGCTGCAAAAAGCTGAAGGAATGCCGTAAGGTCCGGTGTGTCCCATTCCTTCGCCAGATAAGCTTCGCCGATGCCAATATCGCCTTCGCGGATCAGACGTTGTGCGAACCCAAGATCGTGCACAATCAATTCCGCGTTCGGACCGGGCGCTTTGCCGCCCGCGATAAAGCGACGACCATCGGGCAGGGCGATGATCAGAGTGCCGATTTCCAGCTCGGTCGCATAGGCGAGGGATTTACGCACAAGCGACGGTAAATCTTGCGGGATATTGTCTAAGGTCAGGGGAACGGGGGTTGCCTGATCGTTCAAGTCGAGCCTCCTTGATGAGCCTTTTCGCCCTCAACGGTATCGCTGAAGCTGAGGAGCTCCGGCGGTTTTGGACGGGCAACGAGCCTCAAGCCCTTGATATAGAGACGCAGCGCCTCCCAGTGAATGCCTGCCATGACCTTCATCGTCATCAGCGGCAATGAAAGGCATGTTTTCACAAGCGTTGCGGACGTCAAGTCCGCTCTGGCCCCGGCAAAGCTGGCTGCCAGTAAAGGTCCTGTTGGGTCGGTTTCCAAAATCCGCACAGTGATGTGATCGCCGGGCGGCTTCAGACGAAACAGATAACGCATGGAAAGGTCATTGAAGGGAGAAACGTAGAAAATTTTGTCGCGCTCCTGTCGCAAACCGGCGGGAGATAATTCACCCGGCTTCACGGGTGCGACATAAGTATGCCATTCGCCAAATGTGTTTCGCACTTCATAAAGCACACCCAGAAGCGACTCGTCCTTCCCATAGACAAAATAAACCGTCAGTGGATTGAAACTGTAGCCAAGAATACGTGGATAGGCGAGAAGCATCACGCGAGCGCCTTCAGTCGCCACGCCGGCCTGCGCCAAAACGCGCCGCGCATAATCCCCCAAGGATGAACCGTCGCGCGGCCCATGGTCAGCCGGATCGAACGAAGTGAGATTGAAACGACCAATGGAAAACAAAGGCGAGAGGCGGGCGGCCTCATCAAGCCGGTCGGCATCCAACAGCATCGAGAAGACACGATAGACGAAGCGATGCGCCACCGGTTTCATGCGTGCATGCATGACATTGCCAAGATAAAGGCTAGCCGCCGGCGTGGGCGGGGGAAAGAGGGCGCCTGTAACAGCACCGCTCATTCAGCCGCCTCGGCCCAATCTTGCGCGGCGCCACCACGCCACGGCACACGTGCGCCGAGTGTTTCAGCGGCCGCAAGCCCAGCGCTGATGCCATCTTCGTGGAAGCCATAGCCGTTCCAAGCACCGACAAAATGTGTACGGTTGACACCTTGAATGTCTGCCAAGCGCGCCTGTGCTGCGATAGCCGCTTCATTATACTGCGGATGAGAATAGTTGAATTTGCCAAACACGAGCTCGTCGCGCGGCGGAATAGGCGGGTTCAGCGTCACAAATACAGGTTTAGACGCTGGCAGATTCTGCAGCGTGTTCATCCAATAGGTCACGCACAAATCCGCATCGGGATTGGAATTGCGTTTCACGTTCCAAGACGCCCAAGCACGGCGTGAATGCGGCATGAAGCTTGTGTCGCGATGGAGGTATACAGCATTGTTGCGGAAGCCGATCGCGCCCAGTATGGCCGTCTCATCTGCACTCGGATCGTCCAGCATCGCCAGCGCCTCATCCGAATGCGCAGCAATAATCGCATGATCGAAACGCTCGGTATGACCAAGCGAATCCGTGACGGCGACGCCATCGGCAAGCCGCTTAACCGCCACGACAGCCGCACCGGTACGAATGTCGTCACGATAGAAAGATGTCATGCGCTTGACGTAGGAACGGCTGCCGCCGGTCACAGTCCGCCACACCGGACGGTTCCATTGCAGGAGATGATGGTTTTCGAAAAAGGCGACGAAACTTAGCGCGGGAAATTGCAGCATCGCGTTGAGTGACATCGACCAGATCGCAGCACCCATCGGAACAAGATAATCGTCGCGAAAACGGTCCGAAAAGTTCCGGAAGGCGAGATATTCGGCAAGGCTCTTGTCCGCCAAGAGGCCGTCGCGACGGTCTGCAATCGATAGCTTATTGAATCGTAGCACTTCGAGCAGCATTTTCACGTAGCGCGGCGAGAAAAGATTTTTCCTTTGCGCAAACAGCCCGTTGAAAACGTCCTTCGTGCGACCGCACCATTCGAAGCCACCGCCCGTGTCGTCCGAGAGCGAGAAACTCATATCCGAATCCTGCGTACGTACGCCGAGCGTACGGAACAACTCGGTCAGGTTCGGATAGTTCATTTCATTATAGACGATGAAGCCTGTATCGACCGCCATCGCCGTGCCGTCATAATTGATATCGACGGTGGCAGAATGACCGCCGATCCGCAATTCGCGTTCATAGACGGTGATCGAATGACGCGATGCAGTCGCTAAAGCGTAAGCAGCGGCGTTGCCGGCGATCCCGGTGCCGATAATGGCAATGCGCATGGTAGACGGGAACTCCTTGTGGCGGTCAAACCGCACCCTTTAGCGCCTCGAACGTGCGTAGCGCACGGTCGCGGGCGGCTTGATGATCGACCATCGGGTGGGGGTAATCGAAGCCCAAGCTCACGCCAGCATCTTTTATCACAGAAGCTGGAGCGGTCCATGGGGAATGGATGTATTTCGGGGGCAAAGAGGCCAGTTCGGGCACGTAGCGCTTCACATAAGTGCCATCGGGATCGAATTTTTCACCTTGCAGCACAGGATTGAAGACCCGGAAATAGGGTGCTGCATCGGCTCCGGTTCCCGCAACCCACTGCCAGCTTGATGGATTCGATGCCATATCGGCATCGACCAACGTATCCCAGAACCATTCTTCGCCTGCGCGCCAGTCGATGATGAGATGCTTGACGAGGAAGGATCCGACGATCATTCGCACACGATTATGCATCCATCCCGTCTGCCATAACTCACGCATCCCAGCATCGACGATCGGGTAGCCCGTCTGCCCGCTTTGCCAAGCACGAAGCTGTTTTGCATCGCGCGCCCATCGGAATGCATCGAAGCGCTTCTGCATATTTTCGCGTTGAATGTCGGGAAGATTAAACAGAAGATGATAGGAGAATTCCCGCCAACCCAATTCGCTGCGGAAATGGGCGAGGTCGGTATCGCTTGCTTTTGACTGTTTGGCCTCGACTGCGGTTCCAGCGGCATGCCAGCACTGCCGCGCGGAAATTTCACCGAAACGCAGATGCGGCGATAGTTTTGACGTTGAT
Organism: Hyphomicrobiales bacterium; assembly: GCA_027488155.1. Taxonomy (GTDB): domain Bacteria; phylum Pseudomonadota; class Alphaproteobacteria; order Rhizobiales; family Beijerinckiaceae; genus TNE-4. The sequence continues at coordinate 40,712 of JAIYCE010000104.1, forward strand.
GGGCGGCCTGGAAAATTGCGGCCTTCCTTATAGCCGGCAAGTCCACCCTTCAGAAAAATGTCGAGCCGCTTGCGCGCGCACTTTTCGCCGGGCGTCCACTCGGCCTGTATTCCACCGGCCCAATCGGGCTTTGTCGGCAGGAGATCGAGTTTCTCGAGTGCCGTGCCGCCGGCAGCCTTAGGGCTGACTTGATGGCCGGGGATTGTGCGCGGTGCCGGGGTGGGCGGATGGGGTTCGCCCGTTGCCGTCGCTGCCCGGAAAAACGGCGTGAAGACCCGCATCGGCGTGCCCGCCTGCGTTTTGACCGTCCAAGGCTCGAAAAGCAGGGTGCCGGAGAAGCTTTCGGCAGCGATGCCTTGGGTTTTGAGATCGTCCTTGATTGCGCTGTCGACAGCGATTTCGGGCTGGCGATACCGTCGGTTCCAATAAACAGCGCCCGGTTTTAGCTTTTTGACAAGCCCTGCCATGACGTCGCGGGCTGGGCCTTGGAACAGGAGCAATGGGGCGCCTTTGGCTGCCAACTGGTCCGAGAGGGAGGCCAAGGAATAATGAAGCCACCACCGCGCCGCGCCGCCGAGCGGGCGTATGCCATCGCTCTGCTCATCGAGGATGAAGACCGGGATGACCGGTTCCTTTTGGGCAATGGCAGCGAGAAGTGCAGGATGATCCGCGAGGCGGAGATCGTCGCGAAACCAAACGATTGAAGGCGAAGACATGCTGAATTCCCGGCGGCACCAGAAATCTACGGCGGGGCCGGTTCGGTGGATCAGTCAGCCAGCCTTACTGGAGAGAGGGCATATCCTCAGCGTGTTCCTTAACAAGCGCCTTCACAAGCCGCTGCATTTCCCCTTCGACATCCTCGAGCGGGCACCCCAGAGACAAAAGCGCGCGCAAGGCCCCGTCTGTCGCGGCTACATAGATGGCGTTGAGCGCCTCGCCGAGCTCATCCTCGTCCTTGAGGGCAAAGGCCTCGCGGATTTGCGCCTCGATCGCTGTATCGATCGCGTTCTGGAACCGGTCTGCCGACTCATCCATGGACGCCTCCTTTTGGCTAAACTTCGGGAAATGCCCATGCTTTGTCAAAAGGCGGGTCATATGGAAGCCAATAAAGTGTCTCGAAAGCGCCTGAATGAGTGTGGCGCGGGTGGCTTTCTTGTCGACCCAAGCCGTCGCTAAAGGCGAAAGGAAACGTGACGGACCGACCAATTGGAGCAAGTAAGGCAATTGGCTCCCTGAGCAGGACTCGAACCTGCGACCATTCGATTAACAGTCGAACGCTCTACCAGCTGAGCTATCAGGGACCGTCTGGTGGAGTGGGGAAGTACACAGGGCGATCCGATTTTGCAAGGGGTTGGACGCATCAAATCCGGCTGGCCCCGCTTTTTTCGGTTCCAAATGTCATTGGCGGGCCCACTTTCCCCGATTTCCATTGCTCTCCGCCTTTTCTATTGCTATCCGGAGCACGTCGTTGGCTATGGCCTCGTGGCGGAGTGGTTACGTAGAGGACTGCAAATCCTTGCACCCCGGTTCGATTCCGGGCGAGGCCTCCAACGACTTCCCGGTTTTTCCGGTTCCAATTCCCTTTCACGACATGATGATCGCCCGCACGGGTTTTGCCTGTTCCTAACAAACCGGCGTTTGCGACTCCGGTCCGGCTTGGTTAAAGATCAAGGTCTGTGACGCGCGGGAGTTGCGCGGTGTAAGGGGATTGAAAATGCGCCAAATCGTGATTGCCGCCGCCCTGTTCGGCGCTTTGAGCTCTACGGCTGCCATGGCTCAGCAGCCTATTCCGTTGACGGCTTATGCCGACAAGAATGGCTTCATCAAGGTGCAGGAACTGACCTGCGCGCAACTAGCCGATACCTATCAGGAAGATGCTGACAATCTGATGAGCTGGTACGCCGGCTGGTATGCTGGTCTTGCAAAGAAGAGCGAGATGCATTTCGTCCGCGCTAAAGTGCTTGAGCATCAGGTTATCACCTATTGCAAGGCCAATCGCGGCAAGCGGATCATCGAAGCCATGGCGGTCATCTTTAAGGATGAGCGCATCAAGAACGGCATCCGCCTGAAGTAAAGAGAATGCCCGCGCGTGCGGTTGGCCCCAAGGCGGGCGTCCCGCACGCGGCGAGCGCCTGTTCACCTTGCCTTTTGCCGCTTGCTGCCGCACAAGGCCCATAGCTGTCTTCAAGCCCGGAGTGGATGAGATCCATGCCGCACGATGCTCAACAGCGCCGCCAGCTGGTCGATGGCCAGCTCCGGACGGCCGATGTTAACGACAAAGCGCTCCTCGCCGCGATCCTTGAGACGTCGCGTGAAGGGTTTGTCCGCGCGCAGGACCGCGCCTTCGCCTATATAGATCGTGATCTGGCTGTAGCTCCGGAAGGGGCCCCGGAACCGCGTTTCATGCTTGCGCCGATGGTGTTCGGCCGCATGGCGCAGGCGGTGACGGTGAAGAAATCCGACCGCGTGCTGGACGTGGCCTGTGGAACGGGCTGGTCGACCGCCGTCTTGGCCCACATGGCGGCCGAGGTGGTTGCCCTCGATAATGAAACCATGATTGCCGCAGCGCGGACTGCGCTCGCCGATCAGTCAGGAATTGAATTGGTTGCAGGTGACCTCACCAAGGGTGTTCCTGATAAGGCACCCTTTGATGTCATCATTGTCGAGGGCGCGATTGAGGTCGAGCCCAAGGCGCTCATTGAGCAGCTCGCCGATGGCGGTCGCCTCGTCGCGGTGGTTGGTAAAGGGCAATCGGGTCGAATCATGTTGTGGACCAAAAGCGGAACCGAAACAGGGTCAGTTGCGTTGCTGAACGCTGCAGCTCCGCTTTTGAAAGGCTTTACAAAGACTCCTAGGTTCGCTTTTTAGGCGTTAACGGTCTATTAACTATAAAAAGTAATGGTTTCCCCAAGGGAAATCAACGGTGCGAAATGGGGTTTGAAGTGGGCACAGTGACACGCAAGGCGACCTTTAGTTTCGCTGCGTTTGCGGTGGTGGCGTTTTTTGTTGGTTCGGCTTCCGCCGAGACGATCGAATCTGCTTTAGCCCGTGCCTATGCGTCCAATCCAGATCTCAATGCACAACGCGCGCAGCTGCGCGCGATCGATGAAAATGTTCCGCGCGCTTTATCGGGCTACCGCCCGCGCGTGACAGCGAGTGGCGATTTGGGCGTTTCCAATCTCGACGTAACGCGTGGAAACAGCGCCGGTTTTTCGTCGATGCAAAACGATTCGTTTTGGCCGCGCGGGGCCGCGTTGACGATTGACCAAACGCTTTACAACGGAAATCGCACCGGCAACACGGTGCGTCGTGCCGATGCCTCCGTTCTTGCGGGTCGCTCTTCATTACGGACGTCTGAACAGTCGATTTTAACGGATGCCGCGACGGCCTATATGGACGTTTTGCGCGATACCGCCTTCCTGAATTTGCGCTCTGCAAATATCGATGTTTTGAACGAGCAATTGCGCCAAACGCAGGACCGTTTCAATGTCGGTGAAGTGACGCGTACGGACGTGGCCCAAGTGGAGGCACGTTTGGCCGCTGGCCGTTCTGAATGGTCGCTCGCCGAAGGCAATCTCAAATCATCAATCGCGCGCTATCGTCAGGTGATCGGCGTAGAGCCGAAGCAACTCGCTCCCGCAAAGCCGCTCGAACGTCTTCTTCCAAAAATGCTCGATGAGGCCGTACGCATCGCGTTTGCAGACCATCCTGCAATCATTGCGGCGGCGCATAATGTCGACGTCGCGGAGCTTGATGTGAAAATCGTCGAGGGTGAGCTTTATCCGAGCGTTGGTCTGCAAGGCTCTGCCCAGCGCCGCTGGGACTATCAGGGTTCCAATGTCGATCTCGTTCAGGCGCAAGTCGTCGGCCGTGTGAACGTGCCGATCTACGAGGGCGGGGAAACCTATGCCCGCGTTCGTCAGGCTAAAGAAACGCTCGGCCAGCGTCAGCTCGAACTCGATCTTGCGCGCGACCGCGTCCGCGCTGCAGTGGTCGCTACATGGAGCCAGCTCGAAGCTGCGAAGGCGCGCATTCAAGCGGCAGAAGCGCAGATCCAGGCCGCCACGATCGCTTTGAATGGCGTCCGTGAGGAAGCCAAAGTAGGCCAGCGCACCACGCTCGACGTCCTCATCACCGATCAGGATCTATTGAGCGCTCGCGTCAACCTTGTCGCGGCGCAGCGCGATCGCGTCGTGATTTCCTATCAGGTGCTCTCGGCGATGGGGCGCCTGTCGGCCACGACCCTTGCTCTGAAGGTCGATCAGTACAACGCAACGACCCATTACAATCAGGTGCGTGACAAGTGGATTGGGTTGAGAACTCCGGGTGGGCGTTGATAACGCCTTCCGAATCCCTTTTGCCTGTTTCATAATCGCTTGAAATCCGGGCCTCGTTGCGTCGGCTCATCCGGAGCATTGGAACCCCCTTATGACGAGCGCGACTGCGAAATCTTCCGAGCCCACAATCGACGATATTCTGGCTTCCATTCGGCGAATTATTGCCGATGAGCAGAATACTGAGGCCCCCGTTCCGCAGCCAACTGCGCGTGTGCTCGTCGAACGCCCGGCTGGCGAGGATGTTCTTGATCTTGCACAACCGCTTGTGAGAGCTGGGTCGCAATCGAAGCCGACTGTCGTTCCTGCATCGCCTGAGGCCGTGACTGAAGGCCTGGTCGCGGCGATCCGCCCAAAGCCTGTTGACCCCGTTCCGGTGCTGCCGCCGAGGCCGCAGCAGGCCGGGAAGCCTTTGGCATCGGCGGGCACCGCGGTGGCACAGGGGGCGCCAGCATCCGATGGTGTTCGGCTGCAGAAATTGATTGCCGGCGAGACAGAAGAGGCGCTCTCCGCCGCCTTTGGCCGAATCTCGGCGCTCAAGGTCTCCGCTGAGACAAAGACGCTCGATGGCCTCGTCGCCGACCTTTTGCGGCCCATGCTGAAGGAATGGCTCGACGCCAATCTGCCGGCGATCGCCGAGCGGCTGGTCAAACAGGAAATTGAGCGGATCTCCGCCCAATCGGGCCGTTGAGCATCAAGCTCCGCCGGAATTGACTTCACCGCCGCGCTCGGGTTCTTAACCCCCAAACTGTCAGCCAGTGTCGTGCCCTTACGGGGCTACGGCCGAATAGGCGTCTGATCGGCGCTGAGGATGCGTGCGCCCCTTGGGTGCCAAGGATGAAGATGATGATGGACAAGACCTTCGACCCCGCCGCTGTAGAAGCGCGCATTGCGCCGCTGTGGGACAAGGAACAGGCATTCAAGGCGGGCCGTCCTGATAGGGCGAACGCGAAGCCCTATACCATCGTCATTCCGCCGCCGAACGTCACTGGCTCGCTTCACATGGGCCACGCGCTCAACAACACGCTTCAGGATGTGCTGTGCCGTTTCGAACGGATGCGCGGTCGCGATGTGCTGTGGCAACCCGGAACCGATCATGCCGGGATTGCGACGCAGATGGTGGTCGAGCGCAAACTTGCTGCAGAAAAACGTCCCGACCGCCGCGCCATGGGCCGCGACAAATTTCTCGAAGAGGTTTGGTCGTGGAAAGCGGAATCGGGCGGCACCATTGTTAATCAGTTGAAGCGTCTCGGTGCGTCCTGCGATTGGACGCGTGAACGTTTCACTATGGATGAAGGTTTGTCGCGCGCCGTGCTTGAAGTGTTCGTTACGCTCTACAAGCAAGGCCTGATCTATCGCGACAAACGCCTCGTAAACTGGGATCCAAAATTCCAGACCGCCATTTCAGATCTCGAAGTGATGCAGGTCGAGGTGAAAGGGAATCTTTGGCACTTCGATTATCTAATCGAGGGTTCTGATGAAATCATCACGATCGCGACCACGCGACCCGAGACGATGCTCGGCGACACCGCGATTGCCGTTCACCCTGAAAACGAGAAACTCAAACACCTGATTGGCAAGAAGGCGCGGCTTCCGCTCGTTGGCCGTCTCATTCCGATCGTGGCCGATGATTACGCCGATCCCGAAAAGGGAACCGGTGCGGTGAAGATTACACCGGCTCACGACTTTAACGATTTTGAGGTCGGCAAACGCCACAATCTTCCGCTCATCAATATTTTTGATGCCGAAGCGCGTCTCGCCTTGCGGGGCAATGAAGCGTTTCTAGCCGATGCAAATGTGTCTGCCGATCTTGATGCGGTGCTGGCACTGCATGGTGCAGATCGCTTCGATGCACGCAAGACGATCATCGCGATGATGGAAGAGCGCGGCCTTCTGCGCGAGATCCAACCGAATGTTCACACGGTTCCGCACGGCGATCGATCAAATGTTGTCATCGAACCTTGGCTGACCGACCAATGGTATGTAGACGCCAAGACGATGGCACAACCGGCACTGGAAGCGGTTCGCAGCGGCAAAACGAAATTCGTGCCGGAGAATTGGGAAAAGACCTATTTCCAATGGCTCGAAAACATTGAGCCATGGTGCATTTCCCGCCAACTCTGGTGGGGGCATCAGATACCGGCGTGGTACGGCCCGGACGGTACGGTGTTCGTCGAGAAAAGCGAAGCTGAAGCGAAAGCCGCCGCTCATCAGCATTACGGCTCCGACGAACGCCTCACGCGTGATGAGGACGTACTTGATACGTGGTTCTCGTCGGCGCTCTGGCCGTTCTCGACGCTGGGCTGGCCTGACAAGACGGCGGAGCTGCAGCGTTATTATCCGACCGATGTTCTTGTCACAGGCTTTGATATCATCTTCTTCTGGGTCGCCCGGATGATGATGATGGGCATTCATTTCATGAAGGAGCCGCCGTTCCATACGGTCTACATTCACGCCCTCGTCCGGGACGAGAAGGGCGCGAAAATGTCGAAATCAAAGGGCAATGTCATCGATCCGCTTGATCTTGTCGATCAATACGGGGCCGATGCGTTGCGTTTCACGCTTGCTGCCATGGCGGCACAAGGCCGAGACATCAAGCTCGCCACAAGTCGCGTCGAAGGCTATCGTAATTTCGCAACCAAAATTTGGAATGCTGCGCGCTTTGCTGAGATGAATGGTTGCGCGCGCGTCGCTGGGTTCGATCCGAATAAAACGCAGCAGAAACTCAATCGAGCTGCATTAACCTTTGCCGCGCGTGCGATTGCCGATCTAACAAGGGCTATCGAAGCCTATCGTTTCAACGATGCTGCCAATGCGGCCTATCGGTTCGCGTGGAATTTCTTCTGCGATTGGTATCTCGAACTCGCCAAGCCCATTTTGATGGGTGAGGATGGTCCCGCTAAGGACGAAACGCGCGCAGCCATCGCCTATGTCTTCGATCTCGTACTCAAGATGTTGCATCCCTTCATGCCCTATCTCACAGAAGAATTGTGGGCAGTTAAAGGTGCTGAAGGTCCGAAGCGCGAAACGATTTTGGCACTTGCGTCGTGGCCATCCGATTTCATCTTCACAGATGAGGAAGCAGAAGGCGAAATCGGTTGGCTTGTCGACCTCGTCACTGCGATCCGCTCCGCGCGCAACGAGACCAACGTGCCGCCCGGCGCGCAAATTCCGCTCGTGCTTGTCAAAGCTTCGACGGGAACGCATACGCGCGTCGCCGTGTGGGGCGATATGCTGAAACGTCTCGCGCGCTTGTCGGAGGTCAGCTTCTCGGATGCTTCGCCGCCTGAATCGATCGGGCTGGTGGTCCATAGCGAGAGTGCGGCCTTGCCGCTTGCCGGCGTCGTCGATATCGCGGCCGAAAGGGCGCGCCTCACGAAAGAGATCGAAAAAAATCGCGGTGAGATCACCAAGATCGACGCCAAGTTGGGCAATGCCGATTTCATGAAGCGGGCGCCGGAAGAGGTGGTGGAAGAGCAGCGCGAACGCCGGGAAGACGCCACGCAGCGCGTCGCCAAGCTTGAAGATGCGCTCAATCGGCTCGGCTGATCAGGCCTTGCGTATGGTGAACAGGAGCGCGTCCTCGCGCGTTTCCTGCGCCACCAGCGTGTCGCCGGTGACCTGACACAGATGCGGAATGTCGATGGCTGCCATCGGATCAGTGCAGGTTACCATGATCTCGTCGCCCGCCATCATGCCGGACAGGGCTTTGCGCGTCTTGAGCGCGGGAAGGGGGCATTTGAGCCCTTTTAGATCAAGTAGTCGCGGTTCCATTCCCGTCTGGCCTTTGTTTGGTCATCGTGTCGCGCTTGGAATGGCTAGACATTGTCGTCCGTTCTGGTGAAGTCAACTCTCCACGCTTTGCGTTTCAAAATCATGCTGCGTCTCATCCTACTGTCTCTGGCTCTTTTGTCTGCCTCCGTCCACGCCGAGGAATGGCGCGGTCATGGAGGTCCCGTACGCACGCTCGACGTCTCCAAAGACGGGTGGGAGATTGTCTCAGGCGGGTTTGACGGGGCTAGCATCGTCTGGAACGCGGCTAATGGCGCGGCTAAAAATGTATTGCGCTTTCATGCTGGTAGTGTCGATGCGGTCGCGTTTCTGCCTAATGGCGATTTTCTGACCGGCGGTGAAGATGGCATCGTGGCGCTATGGCAGCCCGGTTCGAAAAGCCCCGTCATGCATTGGAAATTGCACGAGGCGCGCGTGGCCTCGCTTGCCATCTCTCCCGATGGGAAACGGTTTGCGAGCGGTTCATGGGACGGACTTGTGAAGATCGTCGCCTCTCCGGGCGTCATCACCGAATTGCAGGGCCATCAAGCGCCGGTCAATGCGGTCAAGTTTCTGGCTGATGGAACGCTTGTATCTGGCGGGCAGGACGGTTCTTTGCGTTTCTGGCGCGACGGCCAGCAGACGGCGATGCTGTCCATGCCATCGGGAATCACGGCGCTCGCAATCCTGCCCGATCAGACGATTGCCATTGGCACTGGCGATGGTCGTGTGCGCTTGGTGTCTGATGGACGGATCAAGGCTGAAATCGCGACGGGTGATTTTCCTGTTATCGCGCTTGCGGCGACACGTGATGGCAAGACTTTGGCGGCCGCGCAAATTCGCGGCGCAGTCTCCTTGATTGATGTTCCGTCAATCAAGATCCGCACAACTTTGGTCGGTCCAGGCCTGCCGGTCTGGTCGCTTGTTGCCATCGACAATGCGACCTTGCTGACCGGCGGCGGCGACCGCCTCATCAGGCGCTGGAACCTTGCGACGGGTGAACCGGTTGGCGGCGTGCCCTTACTGAAATCGAACGATGAACTGGCCGCCTTCGCTGATGATCCGGGCGCCAAACTCTATCGCGCCTGCATTGCATGCCACACGCTGAAACGCAGTGACGGTCCGCGCGCCGGCCCGACGCTCGAGGGTATTTTTGGCCGAAAAATCGGTACCGATACCGACTACGTTTATTCCGACGCACTCAAGGGCAAGGATCTTGTGTGGACGCCTGAAACAGTATCGAAACTGTTCGAGGTCGGGCCTGCGCATTATCTCCCCGGCACGAAAATGCCGGAGCAGACCATCGGCAGTGCGCAGGACCGCGAGGCCCTGATGCAGTTTCTGGCAAAGGCAACGAAATAGTCGCTCTTCGCCGTTTGATTCAATTCAACGGATCTTCGCCGCGCTCGGCGCGTTCGCGCAGGTAGTCCTCGCTGGTGCGGACGCGGGGCCGCTCCGGCACATCGCCATAGGGCGAGAAGGATTCGAGGACCGAGATTTCGACGCGGCAATCGTCGCACATCATGAGAAGATCCGCGCGCTTGGCATTTTCGCCAGAGAACATCCAATGCCCAGCGAGTTTCGCCTTTACCTTGTCGACTGAAGACTGCGTGCCGAACGGCTTGCTGCATTTGAGGCAAAGCGCGGGCGCTTCTTCCTTCACTACGCGCCGATGGGCTTCCCACGCCGCAAAATCGATCTGCGGTTTGAGGCTGATAACCTTTTCAGGACAGGTCGCGGCGCATAAACCGCATTGCACGCATAGCGATTCGTCGAAGCTCAGAAGCGGCTTGTCGGGATTGTCGCCGAGTGCGCTGACCGGGCAGGCCGAGACGCAGGAGAGGCATAGCGTGCAACCATCGATGTTGATGTCGAGCCCGCCGAATGGCGCGCCTTTTTCAAGCGCGATCACATCGGTCGGTTGCGGCGCGGCGCGGTGCAGTTCCCGTAGCGAAATTTCGAGCAACCCGCGCTTGTGACCTGCGGGAAGAAAAGTGGAAGGCTTGGCGCTCGATTGCGCCGGTGCAAGCGCGGCGAGTGCAGGGCGGATGTGATCGGGATCGTCGAGCGATAGGATGACAATCGGCGCTTCGCCGAAACCGAGCCCCGAGATGATACGGTTTGACAGCAACACGGTGGCCTGCAATCCGGCGAGATCGTGCTTTGGCTTGGCCCGTGTCAAAACTGCGACGCGTGCGGCGCCCCAAGCAAAAGCAGATGCAAAAAATTCCGGACCCGCCTGCGTTACTTCATTAAGGCGGAAGGGAAGAACGTTTGCGGGAAGCCCGTTGCCAAAACGCGCCAGCGCGTCAATCAACGCTTCGCCATGCTCGTCATGCAGGAAGATAATCGGTTCGCGGCCGCCGGCCTTCTGATAGGTCGTGATGAGTGTCCGCAGGCGGCGCAAGGCGGCATCGACGGGAGGCAAGGCGTAAGACGCGGCACCCGTCGGGCAAGCCGCAGCGCATTGTCCGCAACCGGCACAGATGAGCGGATCGATCGCGACATGGTTGCCATCGGGCGTGATCGCACCGGTCGGGCAGAGATCGAGGCAGCGCGTGCAACCTGTGATGCGTGAACGCGAATGGGCGCAGAGGTCGGCCTCGTAGGTGACATAACGCGGCCGATCGAATGTGCCGACGAGATCGGCTGCTTTCAATGTCAAAGCGGCAACCGCAGATGCGCTGCCCGGATCGGCGCGCAAATAGCCCTCGCGCAAATCCGACGCTGAAAAGAACGGCGTGTCGCGGGTGAGGTCTATCAGGAGGTCAGTCTGCGATGTGGCGCCATCCTGTGCTGCGGCGAATGCGAGCGTGCCGCGTGATGATGGTAGTGCGCGCGCAAATCGATCGATGGTGAGAGTGAAACCACCCAATACGCCTTCGGCCTTGACGATTCGGCCCTGCACAATGGGAAACTCGCTGCGGCGCGGCGGCACAATTTGCGCACCGGGCTTAAGCATCAGTGTAATGTCGAGCCTGTCTGCAAGCGTCTGCGCCAGTTCGAGCGCTTCTTGGCCTTCGCCATAGATGAGCGTCACGCCACGGCTTTCGAGTGTGACGAGCGGCGTACCCGGCATGGGTTCGGCAGCGGCGGCCAGAAGCGCGGCCATTTTCGGCCCTGCCTGCGCGCCTTCGTCCGACCAACCCGCTTGTTCGCGAATATTACCGAACGCGATCCGCTGGTCGGCACCCAGTTCCTCTGCCATCTCGAGAAAGAGCGGCGCTTCCTGCGTGCAACCGATTACGATGGATGAGCCAGACCCAATGAGCGCACGCGCCTTCTCCGTCTCGGCGCGGCAAAGCGACTGCGCCAATTCGACGCGCCCCTGACAACCCTTACCGAGGGCCTCGCCATTAAGTGGCATGGTTCCTTCGCAGGAACAGGCGACGAAAATCCGCTGCATAGAACTCTCTCCGGGGAGCGGCAGGCTCCCTTCTTGGTCGTTTGGCGCTATATGGAGCAACCAGGCGGCGCGACCATGGGGCCGCCTGGGTTCGAAATGCAAGCTCTTGGATAATGATGCTCGATCGGGACACGCTTATTCTGCCGCCGGCCTATACGCTGGTCACATTGCGAGAGATGGGCGATGCACACGCCCATGCCTGCCAGATTGCGCGGGAGACAGGGGCGGGCACGCTCGTCTGGGTCCGACGCTTCGATCTTATTGAATTCGCCGTCATCCTTGAACCCGAAAGCCCGCTGAAGGAGGCGCGCCGCGCCTTCATCGCGGGGATGGCCGCTCTTGCCGATGCCATCGCAACGCATTGCCCACCAGAGAAGCCGCTGCATTTCATTTTCCCCGATGCGATCCGTTTCGATGGCGCGCTTTTGGGCGGCGGACGGCTCGGTATTCCAGAGGGATGCGGGCCTGACGACGTACCCGAGTGGCTCGTCTTTTCCGCCATGTTGGTGGGCGCGCGCGCAGGGATTTGGGAACCCGGCTTCGCGCCCGATCAGACTTCGCTCGAAGACGAAGGCTTCGACGATGTAGATGCCTCCGACATTATCGAAAGCTTCGCCCGCCATTTGATGAATTCTTTCGACACTTGGCATCATAAAGGATTCCGCCCAATTGCCGATTCCTATTTGGAGCGCTTGCCGAAGGAGCGCGCCGCCGACAAATGCGCCATCGATGCCAATGGCGATCTTCTAACGCGCGCACACCATAAAGAAGCGCCGGAGCGCACGCCGATTGAACCGGGCTTCGCAGGGATCCATTGGTTCGATCCGAAAACCGGGGAGCCGCGCCTGTGAAAGCGCCGCGCACCATCAGGCTCGATCCCTCCGATACGTTCGTGTTCGCGCGTGCGTCCGAACCCGGCGAATGGGCGGTTCCCGGCGGATTTTTGTTTCACGGCGCCGATCCGGCCGCCATGCAGGGCAAGGAGCGCGCGGCTTTCCGTTCCGGTTTTCTTGGCATTGACAGTTTTGGCTTCTCGACGCTCGTCACCATTGTCGAAATGAACGAAACGGAGCGCGACGAAGCCGTCGAAAAACTTGCAGCGCGTCTTGTTGACAAGCTCGGTGCGCCTTCGCTCGATGCGGCGCGTGCGGCAGCCCGCGAGGAAATCGAGTTTTCAATCACACTGTGCCACGATCCTGTGGGAAGCCTCTTGGCACTCCATCGTACGGTGGAAGATGGCGACATTCGCGAGCAGTTTCGTGTGCTCAAAGACGCCATCAAGAATGAAGGCACCGATCGGCTTCATTCGCACGCACGCGCCTTTACCATCGTCGAGAGCGACGAGGATGAGGTGGATGAACGCGTCGATCTTCTGGGCCTTGGAGGCCTGAAATCATGAAAGAGTTCTGGGTCTCTTCCGGCCATCATTTGACGCGTCGTCAGGACGATGGGTCGCTCGCCATCAGTGACGAATTGCTGCTGGCGCTTTATGCACGACCTGAAGTGTTGCCGCCTGACGATGCCTGCGACGCAGAAAAGGCATTGCATCGCGTCTTAATGGAAGAGCCGCGCCGTCCCGTAGTCGCGGCTGAGATGGCCGCTTTGGCAGACCCCGATGCACGCGAGAACTGGTCGTTTTTGATTGCTTTTCGCGATACGCTCATAGCGGCTGGTTCGGTCGAGGCCGCTTGGCGCACAATTATCGAGCAGCAGATGAATGTGCCGCCTTTGTTTCTCAATCAGCTGATGCATCTCATCCTGCGCAACATGCTGGATGGCTGCGAGGACACGCTCGAGCTGCGTGCAGCCGAATTGTTCTTTCGGTCACAGAAAATCAGTCTTCACGAGGGCAGGATTTTGCTCGCTGACGAGGAATTGATTGAAGAACTTGAAGCTGACAGTCATGCCTCGCCGCTGATCGCGATGATGGGGCAAGATAAGGTCAAGGAAATTGACGTTTTATCTTCCGACAACGCTTTCGATTATTGGAGCCGATCGGATGCGTTCGCCATGGCGCTGGATTTCGCACGCGCGGAAAGCCGCGATGCTTTTGCCCGTGTGGTTGAAAAATTCATCCGGCACATGCATGGCGAACGCACGAGTGTAACACCGATTGCTGAAATCAAGGACGATGATTGGCGTTGGTTCGTCGGGCTCGATCAGGAGGGCACCGCACTTGGTAACATTCTGTGGAAGGGTGTGACGCCTACGCTCGAACAGGCCGCGCGTGCGCTCGCTTTCTTCACCTTGCGTTTCAAGGACGAAACACGCGTTAACACCAACGTCAAAGGCCATCCTGTCTATTTGCTGATGGGCATGAACAAGGATCGCGTTTTGCGCGTGAAGCCGCAGAATCTTTTCGTGGGAATGCCATTCGTCACAGCCAAGGAGGCAGTGTGATGGCGGAAATCGTCACCATCGGTGTTATCGCGGCGAAAACGAAAATCGATAATCCATGGGTCGATCATCGCGGGGCGGCCGGTGGGGTGTTGACGGAAGTGCCGCCGATTGCGCCTTACATGCTTCTGCGCAGTGATGGCGAGACAGATTTCATTTTTGCGGGCACTACAGAATTGCCGCTCCATGCCGCCGAGACCGCGCATTACCGCGACAATCTCGCTGGGCAGCTCAAGATTTGGGTCGTGCTTCGGCCGCATGAGGTCCATGGCATTGAGTTAATCGCCGCCACCATCGCCCCTTATGAGGGCGAAGCCTTTGCCGAGACCATCGGCGATATTGTTGAACCGGTGCCGATGCCCGAGATCATTGAGGCCAAGCTGCGTCAATTTTACGAAACAAACCATGTCGAGCGTGAATTCTTCAAACGGAAGCGCAAAGAGTTCGACAAGGACGCTCTGGGCCGCCGTGGGATTGTGCGGGGCGAGACATGAGCGGGCAGGGGGATGGTGGCGGCTTTCTCTCACGTTGGTCGCGCCTGAAGCGGGAAACAGAGAAGCCGGCCGACAAGGAGACTGCGCCAAAATCCAGCACGGAAAAGCCCGCGACGGAAGAGCCGGGCATCGAAGAGCCTTTCGACCCGGAAAAACTCGCCATCCCATTGCCCTCGTTGGATGATCTCAAGCCCGGGGATAGCCTCGTCGCATTCATGCAGAAGGGCGTGCCGGAATTTCTCAAGAATGCCGCTTTGCGGAAGATGTGGGCACTTGATCCGATGGTCCGGGATTTCAGGTCCGAAGCGCTTGACTATGCGTGGGACTGGAACACACCGGGCGGTGTTCCGGGTGCTGGGCCTTTGGGGCCGTCGGACAAGGTCGAAGAGATGATCGAAGCTATGTTCCGGCCACAAACGAAGGAAGTCGAAGAGCCGCAGGCGGTCGTCCAAACTGAAATACCCACCACAATTGAACAAAGCGATGCGACGGCTCCGCCCGAGGATAGTCAGCCGGAAAGTATCCAACTATCTGAAGTAGAAGCAGAAAATCCAATAGAGACAGAACCTTCCGAGGATCGTCCCCGCCGCAGGCATGGCGGCGCCATGCCGCAGGTCTGAAATGCACTGCCGAAAGTCTTAGGCACTTGGAATCGCCATAGGCAGGGCCTATGCTGCTCGACAACCAAAGGGTCCGAATGGGCCGATGCTGCGTGGGGACGGACTGCGCCGTGAGGAACGAAGGTTTAGAACAGGCCATTAAGGCAGCCGGGAGCGTGTCAGCTCTCGCGCGCGGCCTCGGCTTGGCGCAGCCTTCAGTATCCGGTTGGACCAAGATCCCCGCTGAACGCGTTCTGGCCGTCGAAACTTTGACTGGCGTTCCGCGCTCCATTCTGCGTCCCGATCTCTACACCGCATCCGATGAGCCTCAATCTGCCGACGAGATCGATATCTTGCGGGCGCAGCATTACGGCCTTCTTGCTGCGCTTTTGCAGCGTGCTCCCACGGCGGACATGTTGAAGGAAGTGGCGTCCATCAAGGGGGACACGTCGGAATTGGGCCTTGCCCTGATTGCGTTGGCAGATGCCGCGCGCGCATCTGACGCCACCAAGGTCAACCGCGAATATTTCAACCTGTTCATCGGCGTGGGGCGCGGCGAGTTGATGCCGTACGGCTCTTATTATTTGACAGGTTTTCTGCATGAGCGCCCGCTGGCGGATGTGCGCGGCGACCTCAATCGTTTAGGTCTCGAGCGTATCGAAACGCATCGGGAGCCAGAAGATCACATCGGCATTTTGTGTGAAGTGATGGCTGGTTTCGCCAGGCGGCGCTTTGAGGCGACGCCGGCGGACGAGAAGTCCTTCTTCGAAAAGCATCTTCGGCCTTGGGCCGAGCGCTTCTTCGTCGATCTTGAGACGACAAAGGAAGCAGAGTTCTACAAGGCGGTCGGTCAAGTCGGTCGTCTTTTCATCGCGATTGAAACGGAAGCATTCGCGTTGCCACAATAACGGCACGCTTTTTGGGGGAGTACGGGCACATGGCTCGCGATACCAAGACTGAGAAGACGGAAGGCGTCGACCGCCGCAAGTTCTTCACGCTGTTCGGCGGCGCGACGACGGCTGCGATCGCTGCGCCGCTCGCAACGAGCGAAGCTCAGGCGAGCGAAAGTCCGGCCGATCAGCGCAAAGCGCGCTATCAGGCCAATAGCAAAAACGTTCAAGATTTTTACCGCGTGAACCGGTACTGAGGAGATCGCGCCTATGTTGATCAAACGCAAATCAGGTTCGGCCCGTTCGAGCGCCTTGCAGGCCGTCACCGCCGGTCTTTCCTCCGGCACGCTCGACCGCCGTTCATTCTTGAAGAAGTCGGGTCTCGCCGCCGGCGGCCTCGCCGCCTTCAGCGCCGTGTCAGCCGGCACAATCCGCAAGGCGGAAGCAGGGCCGATGAAGCCGGGCGTTCCGGTCGTCAGCCGCAAAAACATCTGCACACATTGCTCGGTCGGTTGCTCGGTCGTCGGTGAAATGCAGAACGGCGTTTGGGTCGGCCAAGAACCGGCTTGGGACAGCCCGATCAACCGCGGCTCGCATTGCGCCAAGGGCGCAGCCGTTCGCGAATTGGTCCATGGCGACCGCCGTTTGAAATATCCGATGAAGCTCGTCAATGGCGAGTGGACGCGGATCACCTGGGATCAGGCCGTCACTGAAATCAGCGCCAAGATGATGGATATTCGCACCAAGAGCGGTGCCGATTCCGTCTTCCTCCTCGGTTCGGCAAAAATGTCGAACGAAGGCGCATATCTCTATCGTAAATTCGGCGCCTTCTGGGGCACGAACTCGGTCGACCATCAGGCGCGTATCTGTCACTCGACGACAGTGGCGGGCGTCGCCAACACATGGGGTTACGGCGCGCAGACCAATTCCTACAACGACATCCGCAATTCCAAGACCATGATCATCATGGGCGGCAATCCGGCGGAAGCCCATCCTGTGTCGTTGCAGCACGTCTTGACTGGCAAGGAAATCAACCGCGCCAATCTGATCGTCATCGATCCGCGCATGACGCGTACGGCCGCGCACGCGACCGATTACGTCCGCATCCGTCCGGGCACCGATATTCCGGTGATCTGGGGCATGCTCTGGCACATCTTCCAGAATGGCTGGGAAGACAAGAAGTTCATTGAACAGCGCGTCTTCGGCATGGATGAAGTCCGCAAGGAAGTCGCTAAATGGACGCCGGAAGAGGTGGAGCGCGTCACGGGCGTTCCCGGCGATCAATTGAAGCGCATTGCCGAGACCTTCTCCAAGCAGAAGCCTTCGACACTGATTTGGTGCATGGGCGCTACGCAGAAGACGGTTGGCACAGCGAA
>JAIYCE010000002.1 GCA_027488155.1 Hyphomicrobiales bacterium
AACCAATTCACCTTCGGTACAATGTTGAACTATAGCTTCGCGATCGGCCAGCCGCCGAAGTGATGGGCAAGAGTACCGAACAAGAAAGCGGCCTTAGGCCGCTTTTTTATTGTCGATCTCGTCAAGCGCACTGACTACTGCATCGAAGGTTAGCAGGGTTGAGGCATGCCGCGCCTTATAATCCCTCACCGGTTCCAGCACGGCGCAATCCGACCATTTGCCCTCTGGCACCGGGCCGTTCTCTTTCAACATTGCCCGCATCCGCTCGCGGAGCGCCCGTAACTCGGCAGGCGTCGATCCGATGATGTGACGGGCCATGATGGAGGCAGAGGCCTGCCCTAGCGCGCAGGCCTTCACCTCATGGGCGAAATCGGTCACGACCCCATCGGCGAGCTTGAGGTCGATCGTAACGGTGGAGCCGCAGAGCTTGGAGTGTGCCGTCGCGCTGGCATCGGGATCGGCAAGCCGCCCCAAATGCGGAATATCGGCCGCCAATTCAAGAATTCGCCTGTTGTAGATGTCGTTGAGCATGATGACCCCAATATAGAGCGGCAGCACCAGAAAATCGACTGCGGCGAAAGTGGTCCAACCGCTCTGATCAAGCGTACAGTTCGAGAAACCGAGGAGGCGTGCTATGGATGCCGTCGTGAAACCGCTGACCCCCATGCTGAAGCCGACCCCGGCCAACGACATCGCGTCACGACCGACCCGCGAGGAAGCGGAAGCGGCCGTCCGCACGCTGATCCGCTGGGCGGGTGAGAGCCCGGACCGCGAGGGCCTTCTTGAGACCCCCAAGCGCGTTGTTAAAGCCTATGAGGAATTGTTCGCGGGCTATACCAAAGACCCCGCCGACATCCTCGCCAAGACCTTTCAGGAAGTGGCAGGCTATGACGACATGGTTCTGGTCAAGGACATCCCTTTCCACACCCATTGCGAACACCACATGGTGCCGTTCTTCGGCGTCGCGCACATCGCTTACTACCCCGCTGAGGGCGTGGTCGGCCTGTCGAAACTCGCCCGCGTGGTTGATGCCTTTGCCCGCCGCCTGCAAACGCAGGAAACCATGACAGCACAGATCGTTTCGTCGATCGACGATGCCTTGAAGCCGCGCGGTATCGCCGTGCTGATTGAGGCTGAGCATATGTGCATGTCCATGCGCGGAATTCAGAAGCAGGGTGCAAGCACGGTGACGACCCAGTTCACCGGCGTCTTCCGCGACGATCCGGCCGAACAGACCCGGTTCCTATCCATGCTGCGTGGCTTCTCGGCCCGCTGATCGATACAGGCTTGCCAATCGGATCCCGGCGGGGCAATCGTCCCGCCGCAGGAGACCCCCCAATGGCCGCATCATCCGACATTGAAGAAGGCTCGACCTTTGCGCCGAAATTCGGCGCCGATGGATTGATCACCTGCGTGGCCGTCGACGCCATATCAGGCGACGTGCTGATGGTGGCACATATGAATAGTGAGGCACTCACACGCACCCTCGCCGAAGGGCGTGTGTGGTACTTCTCTCGATCACGCCAATCGCTCTGGCTTAAGGGTGAAACCTCCGGTCAGATTCAGTCCCTCGTCGAAATGCGCGTCGATTGCGATCAAGATTGCATCGTCGTGAAGGTCAAGGTTGGTGGCGATGGCGGTGCTTGCCATACTGGCCGCTCGCGTTGTTTTTACCGCCGTGTCGTCAACGGGCCGCAAGGCCCTGTGCTTGCCTTCATAGACACGCCATAAATCCTTTCATCCGTTGGACAGGAACTCTGCCATCATCTCGCGCGTCATCTTTTATTCAAGATGAAAGGCGCATGGTGATGTGCGCCTGCGAATCGCCCCGTCCATGCGGGGATCACGGTGACGCAAACTGTGCTCGTTGGGAAAGTGCCGATGCTGCACGATTTCCTCCTGCGGAAAACGAATTCCGCATCTTTGAATGGCGAGATCGTCCCAGACGATCCGCTCACGCCAACGCTTGAACCTGCGCAACCCGAAGCGCCCGCCAAACCGCAAGCGCGCGAACCGGTGCTCGCACTCGCCATGGGTGGCGGCGCAGCGCGTGGCTGGGCTCACATCGGTGTTCTGCGTGCCTTCGATCGCGCTGGCCTTAAGCCCGGTGTGATTGCCGGGACATCAATCGGCGCTGTGGTCGGCGGCTGTTATGCGGCTGGAAAACTGGATGCGCTCGAAGATTTTGCGCGCTCACTCACGCGCCGCCGTGTCTTTGGTCTCATGGATTTTCGACTGCGCAGCGCACTGATTGGCGGCGACAGACTCCGTGATTTGCTCGACGAGCAAATTCGCGGGGGCCTCATCGAAGATCTCCCGATCCGCTTTGCGACGGTCGCGACCGAGCTAGGCTCAGGCCATGAAGTCTGGCTCTCGAAAGGGCCGCTCGTGCCTGCCATGCGTGCGTCTTACGCCATGCCCGGCGTATTCGAGCCGGTGAAGCTTGGCGGTCGCTGGCTATTCGACGGCGCTCTCGTAAACCCAGTTCCCGTGACAGGCGCACGCGCACTCGGTGCTGACATCGTGATTGCGATTAATCTGAATGGCGATCTCTTAGGCCGTGGGACGATCATTCCCGGTCATGACGCCTCGGAGGATCTGGCCGATACCGCCCGCGGACGCTTTGGTTGGCGCAGTCCTTCGGTCGGCGACACCGATCGCCCCGGCCTCGCCACGGTTATGATCGAGACATTTAACATCACACAAGATCGCATCACCCGATCGCGTCTGGCCGGCGATCCGCCTGACGTCCACATCAAGCCAGCTCTTGGTCGCATCGGTATTTTCGAATTTCACCGCGCCGCCGAAGCAATTGCACACGGCGAAGAAGCAGGCGAGGCGGCATTGACTGAAATCCGCGCCATACTCGCCACCCTGCCCCGTCGCGGCTAACCTTAAGCGGTGGCGATATAATCTCGCATAGCACGGCTTTCAGCTTCCATCTCCGCCAGCCTTAGCTTGACCGCATCACCGATGGATACAAGACCGGCGAGTTGTTCGCCGCCATCGAGCACTGGAACATGGCGAAACCGACCATGAGTCATCTGCTCCATCAACTCGTGCAATGATGTCGAGATGCGGCACATCACGACGTCTTCGGTCATGTGCTTGGAAACGGCATCGTCAAGTGCGCCCACGCCCGCAACGAGCGCACGCACAATATCGCGCTCTGACAAAATACCGAGAACTTGACCGTCAGCGCCGGTCACGACCAACGCCCCGATCCGCTTTTCGCCAAGTGAACGTGCCGCTTCAAGCAAGGTACGATGCGGCGCAATCGTATGAATTGTTTTACCTTTAGACGCGAGAATTCGGGCAACGCTCATGCAAGCCTCCTCCAGAAAAGAGGCGCGGCAACGGCGAAGACGTGACGCTTCGCGTCGCCGGCCTTCACGATAAGGAATTGTGCGCGCTAAAGCGACGTTCGGCAAGTCACTTTAATATACTGCATAAAATCCGCGTGAATTTGCATCAACGCCTTGGATCAAAAATCCGAAATCCAAAAAGTCCACCCAAGAAGCCGCCGACATGCGCTTCCCACGCAATCGTATCGCCACCCATAAAGGCTGGGCTCATGACACCTGTGATGAAGTTGACCCCAAACCATACAGCCAGAAAAACGAGCGCCCGCCTGTCCGAAAATGTTTCGCGTAAACTCAACGCGCGAAGCAGATAGCCATTTTCGCCTTGCAGCGGAAAAGGGCCCAGTGGCGCGCCGGGCTGAAACACAAAGCGCGTCGCTGCGGCCATCGCACCCGAAACGGATGCGGAAGCGCCGATCAATGGCTCCACGCTTTCACTATGAGAGAAGAAATGGAACAAGGCACCACAAAAGGCGGTGAAGGCCAGAAGCGAAAAAAATCGCGCGCTGCCGAACCGTCTTGCAATCGGTGCGCCGAAAGCCAAAAGCCAGATCGCATTGACTGTCAGATGTGTCCAGCTGCCATGCAAAAGCGCATAGGTCAGCATAGTCCAGGGTTTCGCAGCATCATCTTCAAGCGTGTATCGCGCCAAGGCCGCAAGGCGCGCGCCTGCCACACCATCTTTAAGGGCTTGTGCGTGTGCGAGAATTTCGTTCAGCGGATCACCGCCAAACATCAAAAGGAGACGCGCAGGTACGAACCCGAAATCGAGAAGGATCTCGACCGGATCATCCAGCAAAAAAACCATCGCTGAATGGACAATGATCAGAAGGGTTATCGCAACCAATACCGACGTGGGAACGTTAAAGACGGGTTCATTCCCCCGTCGTGCACCGGGCCCTGTCATCCACTTTCTCCTTTGACGCGGCTGTCCTACCCGAAACATGGCGTTTGAAGCAAATCCGCCGGTATGCCCCGTGCATAAGCTCCTGCGGGAGAAGGCTTTGCTTTTCAGGCTGTGCCGTTTTGGCACGGCTGGGGCCGGCCCATTTTTGAAGCTTATGAGGAGTAGTCACTGTGAAAACCTATCTTTGCCGGCATGGATTGTTGCTTTGGCTCGAATTGCGCGGCCGCCGGGTTCAGCCAGATCATGAGGATCTCGATCCTTACCGTCTGGCCCCCGTGTTAGCGTCGCGCTTCGTGCTTGATATTGGACCGGCAGAGGTCAAATCGGTTGAGACAGGTACGCGTGTGCTGGCCCGCTTACCCAATTTTGCCCGCGCACCCCGCGCCGCATTCAACGGTCTCGATGGGAGAGCGTTCGAAGAGCTTGCCCGTATCGTGGCAGACGAGGGCCATGGTGCCGTGCTGCTCGCGGAAGCAGGGGAAGTCTCACTTGAAATCTTGCTGATGCCGCTGACGCTCCACCGATTCACAGGGCGCCGCGTTTTGGGTGTGATGGCAGACTGCAACCCATACGCGCATCCAGGCGAAATAAATCTCCTTAAAATTGTATCTTGCCGGTTCCTTGCCAGAGAATTGCAGGAGATTTCACCGCAACACTCGCATTTTTCCGATACCCAAAACCCGGCGTTAACTGCGAGCGCGCATTCTCCTACCATTCCATCTGCAGCCGGGCGGCAAAAGTTAACGTCCAAAACGACGTCGAGATTTATACAATGACATTTCTGCAATCTCCTATGCAGCACGGAACGTCAGAAGGTGAGCGTCGCAAATTTTCCCGCGTCAGAATTTCCCTCGCAGGGCGGTTCATGCTGGCCGATGGAAGCGAGCATAATTGTTGCTCGGTCGACATCTCACCCGGTTCGGCTGCGATTTCTGCTGATATCCGGCCACCGCGAGGCAGTCGGATCATTCTTTATCTCGACCGGCTTGGCCGCCTTGAGGGTGAGGTCCAGCGTGTATTTGAAGACGGTTTTGCGATCTCTTTCTCGGTCAGCGACGCTAAAAAGCGCCGCTTGGCCGAAGATTTGACATGGCTCGCCAATCGCGATCTTGCCGACTTCGCCAATAAGCGCCTAAGCGCTCGCGCTGAACCCACGCAAGAATCCGCAACAATGGTGTTGGAAGACGGCACATTGCGCGGTGTAACACTTATTGACGTGTCCCTCTCAGGCCTAGGTGTGCGTTCGGAACTCTTGCCACCAATCGGATCGGTGATCCGCATCGGTGCCAATCGAGGCCGAGTGGTTCGCCATTTCGAGGGCGGGTTCGGGTTGAGCTTTACGAATCCGGGGGCTGATGTCGAAGCCAGCCGTGAAAAGATTACATCAAATTCGACCGATTGATTTCAGGCCCCGCAAAAGGGGGCAATGGCACGGTCCCGTTATCGACAAGACGGGACCAAATCAATGTGCCGGTTCAACATTCTCCTTACTGCCTTTTTCCTGGGGCTGCTGGCGTCACCGACGGCTGCTGGTCAGCGCGCCAACGATTTTCCGGTCGCCACCGCTGCGGTCATTTCCACAGAAGCGCGTCCCCCGATGGGCTATGTCGGCTATTGCCTGCGCTATCCGGGCGAATGCAACGCGCATACAGCGGCAAGGGCCATAAAGCTCGATCAGGCGACATGGGCACTCCTCAACAACGTCAATAACGAGGTCAACCGCCGCATTCAGCCAGTCACAGACAAGGACCATTGGGGCGTGGCCGAACGCTGGGATCTTCCAAGCGATGGCAAAGGCGACTGCGAGGATTACGCACTCCTGAAACGCAAGATATTGATTGAGAAGGGACTGAATGCAGGCGCTCTGCTGATGACAGTCGTCATCGACCATGAGGGCGCAGGCCACGCCGTCCTCACGATTGTGACGGATCGTGGTGATTATGTGCTTGATAATCAGGAAGCGGCGATCCTGCCTTGGACTCAGACCGGCTATCGTTTCGTCAAACGCCAATCGATGCAGGACCCCAATGTCTGGGCAACCATCGGCACCCCAGCGCGCTCGCCCGTAGCAACAGCTGCGCGTTGAAAGCAGCCAAGCGGCGAGGCCTCACAAAATTAACCCTTAATTAAGGATCGCCTTGCGCCCACCCGCATTTTCGACGTTAATCTTTCGTTAACGATTGAGAGTTGGGCATGCGGCACGTCGCAGCATTGATGGTGGGTCTTGCGGTTCTGGCGCTCGGCGCCGGCAACGCCGATGCGCGTGAGCGCAAACCGGCGCGCGAACCGGTCGCTCAACTCGTTGCGCTACCCGACACCTCTGTCCCGACAATTGTCGCCGGCCTCGCCAAGCCGCCGATCGGCTGGGTAGATTTCTGCCAAACCCATCCGCAGGACTGCCAAGTGGCGACCGTCGAAGCAAGCGCATTGCGTTTAGACGCCAAGATCTGGACACTGATTACACGCTTGAATCGCGAAGTGAATTCTTCCATCGAGCAAGTTGAAGATATTGAGCAATTTGGCGTTCTTGAAAAATGGGTTTACCCCATCGACGGCAAGGGCGATTGCGAAGACATTGTTCTCGAAAAGCGTCGCCGCCTGATGCAGGTCGGCATTCCCCGCTCTGCTCTCCTGATCACTGTCGTTCGCGACGAACAGGGCGACGGTCATGCCGTGCTCACGCTGCGGACAGATCGCGGCGACTATGTGCTCGACAACAAGACAAGCAAGATCAAGCCATGGCTCGAGACGCCCTATGGCTTCGTCAAGCGCCAGTCGCAGCAGCATCCGGACATTTGGGTCACGCTCGACAGCCAGACTTCGCCCGTCATGACGGCGAAGCGCTGAGCCTCAATCGATCCGCTTCAACCCGGCGGCGAACCGTTTCCAGTTCTTTACATAACCTTCGGCCGACTGCGTCAGGCGGGCGGCCGCTTCGGCATCGAGCGTCCGCACGGCGCGTGCGGGCGATCCGACGATCAGCGAATTGTCTGGGAATTCCTTGCCTTCGGTGACGAGGGCATTGGCACCGATCAGGCAGTTCTTCCCGATCTTCGCCCCGTTGAGGATCGTCGCACCCATACCGACAAGGGAGTTATCGCCGATGATGCAGCCATGCAGGATCGCCGAATGGCCGATGGTGCAATCCTTCCCGATGATCATGGGGAAGCCCATGTCGGTATGGAGCACCGCACCTTCTTGAATATTGGTACGATCACCAATCTTAATCGGCTCATTGTCGCCGCGCAGTACGGCTCCGAACCAGATGCCTACATCCGTGCCAAGGATCACGGAGCCAATCACATGCGCATCGGGCGCGACCCAGAATGTGCCCTGCCCCTGCGTTTCAGGACGTCGGTCATCAAGCGCATAGAACGGCATGGCCTAGCTCCTCAATCTTCAAGATCGACGTCGAGGATCGACATGTTGAAGGCGTAAGAACGGTCGCCGTCTTCATCGTCGAGAGAGACGATCCCGATGAATTCGTCGCCGATCATCACTTCCGCCGAGTCCGTCTTTTTCGGGCGCGCCACCACCTTGATCGATGCGTTGCCGAACAGGCGGCGGAGATAGTCCTGCAGCTTTTGAAGCTCTTGCTTGTCCATCGCGGAATCCTTTGCGGGGCCCGGCGGCCCGGTGGTTTTCGCTTGCCATGATCTCGGGCAAGCCGCAAGCGGGCGCGATCAACCCTCGCCCTTCTCCGCAAGGATTTGATCCATCGAGCGGGCGGGTTCGGCACAGCCTGCCTCGCCGACAACACGGGCTGGAACGCCTGCAACGGTCATGTTGCGCGGCACTGGCGCGAGCACGACGGAGCCTGCCGCCACGCGCGCGCATTGGCCGACCTCGATATTGCCGAGGATTTTGGCGCCCGCCCCGAGCAGCACGCCCTGACGGATCTTGGGATGACGATCGCCGGTCTCATTGCCGGTGCCGCCCAGCGTCACGCCCTGCAGAATGGAGACATTGTCCTCGATGACGGCAGTGGAGCCTACAACCAGACCCGTCGCATGATCGAGGAATACACCCTTGCCGATCCGCGCCGCAGGATGGATGTCGGTCTGAAAGACGGCGGATGACCGGCTCTGCAGATAAAGCGAGAAATCCTTTCGCCCCTCGTGCCACAACGCATGAGCCAACCGATAGGTTTGCAGCGCATGAAAACCTTTGAAATAAAGGAGCGGTTCGATCAGCCGCGTGCAGGCCGGATCGCGATCAAGCACCGCCAAGAGATCGGCGCGGAAGGCGGTGCCTAATTCGCGGTCTTTCTCCACTGCCTGCGCGAACGCACGCACAATAACATCGGCCCGCAAGGCCGCATGGTCGAGCCGCGAGGCAACCCGCGCAATCACCGCCTCTTCGAGCGAATGATGCTCGAGCACCGCCTCGACGACAAAACCCGCCATGGCAAGATCGGTCTCGACTATGGCCTGTGCGTCGGCGCGGATGCGCTCCCAAATGGGATCGACGACTTCGAGGCGAGTGGTGGGACGCGGCGCATGGCTCATAAGAATATGTCCTGTGAAGGCCGCTTTATAGCACGAACACGCTTGGACGGCACGCTCACCTGAAAATGGGGTGCTGACTCAACTTCGCAAGCGCCTGACTCAACCTATCAGCCCGGAGCCAAAAGCCCCTCGAAAAACTCACGTTTCTAGGATGAATCGCTTTGTGAGGAACGCCATCAAAGCGTCGCCGAAGGCATCGTTGCGATCACCCGCCACCATATGCGCCGCATCCGCCACATCAACCCATTCGGCATGCGGCACGAGCGCCAGAAAAGCCTTCGCTTCGGCTTCCCCAACAAGCTCGCTCTGTCCGCCGCGGACCAGTAGGCAGGGCACGTCGACGCGTTGGGCCGCGGCGGTTGCCGCTGCGATCAACTCTGCCCGCCGGCTTTCGATCCCGTTTTCGCCAAGCTGAAAGCACGGATCCCAATGCCAATGATAGCGGCCATCCGGACGTAACCGCAGATTCTTCCGCAGACCCTCAAGCGAACGCGGCTTCTCCCGGTGCGGCAGATAGGTCGCGATCGCATCCGCCGCCGCTTCAACAGAGCCAAACCCGTCCTCAAGATGCGCACGCATGAAATCGCGGACCTTCTTCAACCCTTCGAGGTTCATGTCCGGCACGACATCGACGAGAACGAGCCCCGCAAAAAGCCCCGGCTCGGCGTCCTGCGCAAGCAGCGCGGCAATCCCGCCCAACGACGCACCGATGGCAATCGGGGCCAAGCCTGTCTCAGCGCGCAGGGCACGGGCGACAGCAGCCGCATCGCGCCCATAATCGAAGAAGTGATAACGCCCCGCCTCATCCCACGGGCTGTCGCCATGGCCGCGCTGGTCGAGCCGGACAGCCATAAACCCGGCCTTTGCAAGATCGTGCCCCGTCTTGCGCCAAGCATGACGCGTCTGCCCGCCGCCATGCAACATGAGGACGGGACGCCCCGCCCCCTCGACGGACGCAGCCAGAGCATGCCCATCCGCCCCGGGGAACAGCCGCGGCGCGGCGCTCATTCCACCGCCTTCAAAAAATCGAGAACCGCTTGCCGGTGCGTCCTGTCGCCGACCGCGGTGCTATGGTCCCGTCCTTCAATGGCGAAGGCTTTGGCATCCGGCATCAGAGCCGCGAGCGGCTCTGGCGCTCCGGCCACATCGTCCTTGGTGCCGACAGAGATCAGGACCGGGACGTTGATGCGCGCCACTTCGGCCTCGGTCAAAACCTGCCGCGAGCCGCGGATGCAGGCTGCCATCGCCTTGAGATCCTGCCGGTTCTGCGCGGCGAAGGCCCGGAACATCCGCTGCATCGGATCGGTGAGGTCGTCGAGAGAAGGCGCTTCCATCGCATCGGCGATACCGAGCGGAAGGCCAACGCCATGCACGAGGTGAATCCCAAGCCCACCGAGCAGCGCTGCCTTCACACGGTCGGGCGATTGCAGGGCAAGATGGGCGGTGATCCGCGCACCCATCGAATAGCCCATCACGAAGGCACTCTCGATGCCGAGATGATCCATCAGCCGGCGCACATCGGCAGCCATGATGTCCGATGAATAGGCCGCAGGATCGTAAAGCGGATCGCTTTGGCCGTGACCGCGATTGTCATGCGCGATGACCCGATAGCCCGCCTGCGCGAGCGTCTTGACCCACAGCGTGTTGACCCAATTGACCTGATGGGTCGAGGCGAAACCATGCACCAGCATGATCGGCGTGCCGGGGCCATCGCCATGCGGCGGGATGTCGATATACGCGAGGCGGACGCCATCGGAGGAGAAGAATTCGACCGGAAGAGACTTCATCATGATGGCGGCGAGACTAAGCGTCGCCCCGGCAGCGGGCAAGGCAGGGACTTCCCAAGAAGTCGCAAGCCCGCCTTGCCCTCAGGTACTGGCGCAAGGCCCGCGATTCTGTTTAAAGAACACCATAATTCGACGTCCCGCTCAGGAGCCACCCACCATGGCCGATATGCATGTGCCGCATTTCAAGAACGATCTCGGCATCGCCTCAATCCGCGTGGGCACCAAGGAATTCATGTGCGTTGGCGCGACACCGCCCTTCGATCACCCGCACATTTTCATCGATATGGGCGACGATACCGAGACAGTCTGCCCCTATTGCTCGACGCTCTTCAAATATGACGAGAGCTTGCATGGCGGAGCAGAGCCGGCCTCCTGCCTCTACCATCCCGAAGACGCCGCTGCCTGACGCAATGATCCGCTGATCGCCATGACGGACCGGCCTTTCATCATCGCAGGGGCCGGGATTGCCGGCCTGACATTAGCCCTGACGCTTGCGCGCCAGAACCGCGCGGTCATGCTCATCGAAAAGCGCAGCCGTATCGACGAGCTTGGCGCGGGCTTACAAATCTCTCCCAATGCATCACGCATCCTGATCGGGCTTGGACTTGGCCCCGCTTTGTCACGCGTCGCCGGTAAACCTGATGAATTGATCGTGCGCAACGGCAAGAACGGCACAACCCTCACGCGCATGGCGCAGGGCCAGAGCATGCGGCAAGCCTATGGCGCGCCCTATTGGCATATTCATCGCGCCGACTTGCAAACCGCGCTGCTCGATGCCGTCCGCAGCGAACCCGGAATTCAGCTTTCGTTCGGCCGCGCCATTGCAGGGTTACAGCAAACCGCAACCGGAATCCGTATCGAGACCGAAACCGCCAATGGCACTCGCACCACACTTGAAGGCGCAGCGCTGATTGGAGCCGACGGTTTATGGACGCGC
The DNA here is from genome assembly GCA_027488155.1 of Hyphomicrobiales bacterium. Classification (GTDB taxonomy): domain Bacteria; phylum Pseudomonadota; class Alphaproteobacteria; order Rhizobiales; family Beijerinckiaceae; genus TNE-4. The sequence continues at coordinate 11,502 of JAIYCE010000002.1, forward strand.
ACCGCTGCCCTCCTCGGCGACGCGTCTGAGCCGCGCTTCACCGGCTACACGGCATGGCGCGCGACGATCCCGATGGATCAGGCACCTGACCTCTTCCGCGCAAATGCCACCGGGCTGTGGCTCGGCCCTAAATCGCACCTCGTCCATTATCCGCTGCGTGGCGGACGCGTGCTGAACATTGTCGCCATTGTGAGCGACCGCAACGCCGAACCGGGCTGGAGCCGTCCCGGCGACAAGCAATCTTGCGAAGCCCGGTTCAACCATTGGGCGCAACCGGTAAGAGACCTTCTATCCACCGTGCCGGAATGGCATATCTGGTCGCTCTATGACCGCCCTCCCCGCCCCAACGCGGCACGCGGCCGCGCAACGCTGATCGGCGATGCATTCCATCCCGTCCTCCCTTTTTTGGCGCAGGGCGCAGCGATGGCCATCGAAGACACCGCCATTCTAGCCGCGGCCTTGTCATCACATGACACCATCGAAACCGCATTCAAATCCTATGTAGCTAATCGCGCACAACGCACAGGACGCGTGCAACGCGAAGCCCGTTTTAACGGTCAAATCTATCATATGAGTGCGCCACTCTCATGGGCACGCAACCTTAAGTTGCGTAATTCAAGTCCCACTAGTTTGGCGCAGCGTTATGACTGGATTTATGGATTTACGGCGTAAACGCTATCTTCATTTGCCTTTCATTATTTAAAAGGAATTTCGGTGCATAGCTGAAGTCCTTGTTGGAATTTTTTATTTTTGGACGATTTGCCATGAAGCTTGTCAATCCGCCGGATGGGGAAGGTACGGACGAGAACATTCGCGTCGATTCCGGGCTGACTTGCCTTGCCGCCGTTTGCGGATACTTCTTCATCAGTGTCGACCCTAAGCAGATTGCCCATGAGCTTGGCCTTGGTGCCGAAATGGCGACTGCAAACGACATCATCCGTGCTGCTCGCATGATGAAACTACGCGGCCGCATGGCGACCAAAGTTTCGTATGCCAAAATCTCGCCTGCGATGCGTCCGGCCATCGTCGCCATGAAGAGCGGCGGCTTTCGCTTGCTCGTCGCAAAACGCGACGAAGAATTAATCGTGCACGATCCCATCTCACGGGAAACCGAGAGCCTCTCACCCGATGCGCTCGCCGAACAGGTCGATGGCGGCGTCATATTCGTGACGCGGCGCTTAAATAGTCCGGGCGCATCGCGCGAGACGTTCGGCCTCAGCTGGTTTATTCCTTCGTTGATACGTTATCGCAAGGCGCTTATGCATGTGCTCGCCGCCTCGCTGATGATTCAGATTTTTGCCATCGTCACACCTATCCTTTTTCAGGTCGTCATCGACAAGGTGCTGGTGCACCAGACCTTTGCAACACTCGTTGTCATCGTGGTCGGGTTAATCGCGACAGGCGTGTTCGAGGCCATCATCCAATATCTACGAACCTATGCCCTCAACCACACCACAAGCCGCATCGATGTCGAGCTTGGCGCACGACTGGTCGACCATCTCTTCCGGTTACCACTCGGCTATTTCGAAAGCATGTCGGCGGGCCAGATCGTCGCGCGCGTGCGCGAACTTGAAACAGTTCGCAACTTTCTAACTGGTCCCGCGCTCAATTCGTTGCTCGATCTTCTCTTCACCATCATTTTGATCGCAGTGCTCTTTAGCTACTCGGTCAAGCTAACCCTGATCGTGATCATCGCGATTCCCCTCTTCGTCCTTGTTGCGATATTGATTATGCCGCGCTTGCAAGATGGAATCGAAAAGAAATTCTATCACAACGCACAGGCCCAACAGTTTCTCGTTGAATCTATCGTCGGTGTACAGACATTAAAAGCCTCGGCCATCGAGCCAATGATGCGGCGGCAATGGGAAGATCGCCTCGCCGCTTACGTTAAGGGTGCCTTCGACGTTCTAACGATCGGTGCCGTTGGACAAGGTGCCATTCAGCTCATCATTAAGATCATGACAGCGCTTGTGCTCTTCTTTGGCACAGTGCAGGTGATCAATGGCGAACTGACTGTTGGCGGTCTCATTGCTTTCAATATGCTTGTCGGGCAAGTTGTTGCGCCGGTTATTCGCTTATCGCAACTGTGGCAAGATTTTCAGCAAGTGCGCGTCTCATTGCAACGCATGGGTGACATTCTCAACGTCAAGACGGAAGCGGCAGCATTGACTTCCGCGCATTTGCCGCCTGCCAAAGGCGGCATTGTGATGCGCGATCTGACATTCCGCTACCGCGCCGATGGTGCACCTGTGCTCGACCGCATTAATTTAGCCATCAAGCCAGGGGAAATGATCGGCATCGTTGGCCCATCGGGTTCTGGCAAGTCGACGCTGACGAAACTGATCCAGAGATTGTATAATCCCGAGCAGGGACAGATCCTTGTCGATGGTATCGATATCGCGCAGGTCGATCCCGCTTGGCTGCGCCAGCAACTCGGTGTCGTACTTCAGGAAAATCTGCTCTTCAATCGCACCGTGCATGAAAATATTGCGCTTGCACGTCCAGGAATGCCACGCCAGCATGTGATTGAAGCAGCACGGCTTGCCGGTGCGGATGAATTCATCAATACCCTACCGCTCGGTTACGATACGCTCATTGAAGAACGTGGCGGCAATCTGTCCGGCGGACAACGCCAGCGCATCGCGATTGCGCGCGCACTCGTCACCAATCCGCGTGTTCTCATACTCGACGAAGCAACGAGCGCGCTCGATTATGAGAGCGAGCATGTCATTCAGCGCAATATGCGGGCGATCGCCCGCGGTCGCACCGTCATCATCATTGCCCATCGCCTCTCTACCGTGCGTCAATGCGACCGTATCATTGGCGTTGCCAAAGGCCGGATCGTCGAAGAAGGGACGCATGACGAACTCGTCAATCGTCCCCGTGGCCTCTATGCCCATCTGTGGCGCCTACAGACTGAAGGATTGGATTCGACGCCATGAAGGAATTTGTGAAACCCTTCGATGTGTTACGTTTCCGAAAAGCCGACGAAGAACGCGAGCGGCTGAACGAATTTCTCCCTGCTGCACTCGAAATTCTCGAAACGCCGCTCTCGCCCGTGCGCGTCGCCTTTTTGTGGTTTATGTGTGCGATCCCGGTCGCCGCGTTGCTGTGGGCCATCATCGGCTTTATCGACATTCATGCCGTAGCTCCGGGCCGTATTCAGCCCAAAGGCTATTCGAAGGTCGTTCAGGTCTTCGAGGCCGGACGCGTCGATAAAATTCTGGTCGAGGATGGACAGCATGTTGAGCAAGGTGCCTTACTGATCCAATTGGACGACCGCGAAACAGCCGCCGATCTCGGTCGCCTCCAAGCCGATATAGCCGACACGAAAGCTGAAATTCTGCGCCGTCGTGCCGCCGTCGAAGCGGTCCGGCAGGGCGCGGCCAAACTCGGTCCCATTCCGCAGAATTCTGGCCTACCTGAAGCCGCACTCGCGCGTGAATGGCGTTCGGGCGAAGCCGATCTCGCGCAGGTCAATGCACAAATCGCCTCGCTGATCGCGCAACGACAAGAACGTGATCGCACCGCCGATCGACTACGCGGCACTATGGCGGCGCGTGAGCAGCTAAAGACTGTTCAAGGCGAGCGCACAACCATGCGCGAATATTTGATTGGCGTGAACGCTGGCAGCCGCGCGTCACTGCTCGATGCCTTGCAAGACGCCAAACGCACCGAGCTCGAACAGGCCGCCGATCGCGGCATGTTGGCGGAAGTTGAAAGCGGGAAATCGACCATCGACCAAAGGCTCGTTGAAGCCCGTGCTGCCTTTTTGATGGAACAATACGGCAAAACAAACGAGGCCGAACGACGTATCCCCGCGCTTGAACTTGAAGCCGTCAAAGCCGCGGCCAAACTCGAACGCACACGCGTGACAAGCCCGATCGACGGCACCGTGCAGCAATTAGCTGTGACATCACCCGGCCAGACAGTTGGCGCCGGTCAACCGGTACTGATCGTTGTGCCGGACGATGGCGGTATCGAAATCACGGCCTTCGTTGCCAACAAAGATATCGGCTTCGTCCATGCCGGTCAGAAGGTCCGCGTCAAGATCGAGGCGTTTCCTTACACGCGTTATGGCGTCATCGAGGGAACAGTGATGCGTGTACCACGCGACGCGCTCGACGAGCGCGACATGCCGGCCATGATGGATGTCACGACATTGCAGAAATTGCAGGCCGCTGTCGGCCAACCTGCAAAACCAAAACTCGGCAATCTCGTCTATGCCGTCGTCATTGCACCCAATCGCGATACGGTCGAGGTCGACGGTCGCGAGGTGAAACTTAGCCCGGGTATGGCCGTCACCGCAGAAATCCAGACCGGCCGCCGCCGCCTGATCGAATATTTCCTCTCGCCCTTCCAAGAAGCGGGCAGCGAGGCGGTGCGCGAGCGCTGAGAGTTCGGTTAAGTGAGGTTGCGTTGTGTCGCGTATGCGTCAGGACCGGGCTTAAAGGCCCGGTCCTTTTTTCATGGCGATTTTCAGCGCGTATTGCCACCCCGCCGCATGCGCTCAAAGGCCGAAAGGCCGCCGCGGGCTTCCGCGCGTCCCAAAAACAAACGACGCTGCCGACGCGCAAAGGCCGAATGGCCGCCCGAGCCTTCGCGAGGTCCCAAAAACAAACGACACTGCCGACGCGCAAAGGCCGAACGGCCGCCCGAGCCTTCGCGAGGTCCAAAAAACAAAATGGTGCGGACACCGGGGGTCGAACCCGGACAGCCTTGCGGCCGAGGGATTTTAAGTCCCTTGCGTCTACCAGTTTCGCCATGTCCGCCGGGGTCTGGTACCCGTCGAGAGGAATAGTCGAGGCGGACGCGTCGGTCAAAGCGAATAGCGAGCCGTCACTCGCCTTTCGCCACAGCCCCCTCCTTGCTGACCTCTTTCGAAGAGGGTGTCCGAGCCCGCCAGCGCAAGAAGAGAAGATAGAGTGCTCCGGCACCAAGGCCGGTAATGATGGCTTCGAGAGACTGAAGACTGAACTTCCCCGGATGCACGAGATAATCTGCAATCGTCGTTGCCAACGTGACTGTGATGGCTGTCAAAAGCCCATTGCTCGTCCAACGTTTGAGGGGGGTGAAGGAGAGCACAACAAGAATAGCAGCCGATACCGCCCCTGTTTGAAACGCCTTCGACCAATGCGACAGGGTCAATGCGTTGACATTACCGCCAACCATGACGAGCAAGCATGACGTTCCAGACTCGGTAAACCGAGCCAGAAACAGACGCACCTTTTCGCGCAACAATTCCAACACCACGCAATCTCCACGGCCTCCAGAGTGGGCAAACACTGCCTCAAAAGGCTCGGCCTTTGAAGTGCAAATCTGGCCGCTTCAGGCCCCATAGGCTGGAAGCGGGCAGGCCTAGGCCTACCCGCGACTGAGCCGGCTCAGACCAATTCGGGGAACGGCACGATGGTGGACTTCACCGTCTTCATTGCCATGGCATCGGCCACTGCGGCTTTGATCCCCTCTTCCGAGAACGGGTAGATTGTCTGCATCTCAAGCCACGGATATTTGTTCCGTGCCTTGTAGAGCATGTCGACGCCAAGCGGCAGATCGTTGGCGGTAAATCCCCATGAGCCGAGAATATTCAAATCCTTCGTGCAGAAGCGATGCCAGCTTGTGTTGATTGAACCAGCGTCAGTGAATTGCCCCATCTCGACATAAGTGCCGCCGTCGCGGAGAAACTCGATACCTTCCGGACCTGCGGTCGGATGGCCGGAGCAATCCATCACAAGATCGGCACCATAGCCGCCCGCGAGTTCACGCACGCGACGAATGCGATCCTCCGGTGTCTTGAACTCTTCAATGTCGACGGTCGCATGCGCGCCGAATTTACGCGCAAGCTCAAGGCGAGGTTTTTCCGGCGCGCCGATGCAGATCACTTTGCCTGCGCCCATCTCCTGCGCAGCTGCGACAGCAAGAATGCCGATCGGCCCCGAGCCTTGGATGACGACCGTATCGTTCCACGAAAAACCACCTGCACGCTGTGCGCGATTGAACGCACGAATACAGGATGTCAGCGGTTCGGAGAGCGCGCCCAAACGCAACGACATATCGTCAGGCAATTTGTAGATTTTTGTGCCAGGCAGCATGTCGAGGTCGACATAAACATATTCTGCCCAACCACCCCATAGATGTGGAGCCTTATCGAAGCCGAGATAACGACCGTAGTAAACGGGCGTCAGACATTTATTCGCCGTCTGCGGATAATGCAGACACCAATGACAATGGCCGCACGGCATGAGCGGCGGGATCATGACTTTCGAGCCGACATTGAGCGGTTTGCCCATAAAGTCTTCGGTGAATTCATCGCCCTTCTCGACGATGATGGCACCGATTTCATGACCGAGCGTGAAGGGCCACGGCAAGGGCTTAGGCCAATGACCTTTGAGAATGTGTTGGTCCGTACCGCAAACGCCGCACGCGCCGATTTGCAACAGCGCCGCCTTCTTCGGAATTTTGGGCCATGGCACTGTCTGGATCACTGGATCAGCGCCCGGACCGGCATAGGTGCACACGCGAATATTGTCTGCCTTACGCATTCCATTTCTCCCTTAAGCAATCTTATTTTGATGCAAAGTAGAGACGGAAACAACGCCCCGGTAAAGCTGCGTACCGCACGTCCCAGCCATGCATGAGGCGAGCAGCAAGCCGATCAAAGGATCGGAATGCTTTTCTCCGGCGCCCTAGGTTGCGGCGCGTAAACCGCCGCTTCGTCAACCCACCCGCCGCCTATTGCTTTGTAGATATTGACCACAGCGTCGAAGGTGCCCTTGCGTGCCAGCGCGGATTGCATCTGCGCTTCGTATAGTTCGTTATGTAACAGAATGAGGCCGGTATATTCCTTTGCGGATTTGCCGAGCATGTCCGATGTTTTCGCGACGGCATCCTCAAGCGCACGTTGGCTGCGGATCAATGCATCGAGATGTGCCGTGGAGCGTTGATAAGCGATCAAAGCATTCGTGGTGTCGCGAAACGCGGTCAGCAATGTTTCCTGATAATCGGCAAGTGCGATGGCCGTAGCCCCCTTGGCAATGTCGACGCGGCCCGAAATAGCGCCTGCGGCGAATAGCGGCCCCACCGCATTGCCGGCCATCGCCCAAACAGGTGTAAGCCCGCCCGGCATCGGCCCGGGGAACAGGCTGGAATAGCCAATCCCGCCCGAGGCGCTGAGATGAATCTGTGGCAGATAGAGGGCCAATTCGGCCCCAATTTGTGCATTCGCCGCGATCAATCTCTGCTCGGCTTCCGCCACATCGGGCCGTCGCAAAAGCACGTCCGATCGGATCGTCCCCGGCATCAATGGCGGCTTGATGCCGGTAAAACCCCGCCCACGCGAGATCTTCAATGTCGGATCGGCACAGAGCAAACGAATGTCGTTCACGGTCTGCTCGGCCAAGGCCAAGAGAATGGGAAGATTCGCGCGATACCGCTCAATGGCCGAGAAGACTTGCGCGCGGGCGGCGTCCGTCGCGGGCGGATCGGCCCTCTTCATCGCATCGAGATCGGCGCTGAGCCGATCGATGGAATCCTGCGTGATTTTATACTGCGTCTCGGCGGCGCGTAACCTCACATAGGCTTCGGCAACGGACGTCACGACCATCAGCACAGCTGCGCGGCGGCCTTCCTCGACCCCCACCGCCAGCGCCTCCGCGCTTTCCGTTTGCCGCCTGACGCGGCCCCAAACATCCACCGTCCATGCGATGCTCGGCTGCGGCTGGATGGTGGTTTCAAACGCGCGGGAATATCGCCCAGGCCGGTGAAGCCGCTGCACCCCAGTGCCATAATCGGCATGTGGGAAAAGCCCCGACTGGACGACTGTGACGCCCGCTTGTGCAACCTCGACCCGGGCGGCTGCGGCTTTCAGGGTCAGATTGCTGCCCAGCGCCGTCCGGATAAGGCGCAGCAATTCCGGATCGCCCGGCAAAACCCACCAGTACAGATTGGCAATATTGGCGGCCTCCTGCTGTGGGATGACGTATTCGGGGAGTTTAACTTCGGGCCGCTTGTAATCCGGGCCGAGCGTGCATCCGGCCAGTAGCGCAAGGGCCACCAAGGCCAGAGCCGCTACTCTACCCCGCTGAAACGCAATGCCAGCCACTTGACGCAAACCGATCCCCTCCGACCCGGCTCGACAATGCCGCGTGGCCTCGCAAGGGGACAGGCCAGCGCAGCGCAAGCCTTGCCTTATCCACTGCGATGAAGGGCTGGAGCAGCCGCGCCCGCTACATCAGCGGGCGATTGGTACGCACGAGCGTCTGGACGGCGGCATAATCGACCTTGCCGGAGCCCAAGACCGGGATCGCGGCCACCGGCATGACGGCACGCGGCACCCATAATTCAGGATAGCCCCTGTCCTTGGCAAAGCGCGCCAAGGCCGCCTGATCGAGATCGCGGCCATCGCTGACGAGCGCGATCTGTTCGCCCTTTTTCGGATCGGCGATCGCAATGGCGACATGGCTGGCGTCGGGCCACAATTCCTGCGCCAGCGATTCAATGGCCGCGAGCGACACCATCTCTCCGCCAATCTTGGCAAAGCGTTTTGCACGCCCGCGAATGGAGATGCGGCCCTCGCTGTCCATGGTCACGATATCGCCAGTGTCATGCCAGCCGTCTTCGGGCGGGACGAGAACGCCGGGATCATTGGCAAAGATGTAACCGGCCATCACATTGGGTCCGCGTACAATCAACCGTCCGCCTTCGTGGATACCCTCGACCGGTTCAAGCCGTGCCTCGATGCCGGGCAAAAGCCGCCCAACAGTCCCCGCTTTATTGTCATCGACCTGATTGACGGCGATGACAGGCGAACATTCGGTCGCGCCATAGCCTTCGAGAATGGTCGTCCCGGCCGCAGCCCATTGCGCGCGCGTTTCGTCTTTGACGCGCTCGGCACCGGCGACAACGATCCGCACCGATGCGAATTGGCCGGGATCGGCCGCGCGCATCCAACCGCGCAAAAACGTGTCGGTGCCAAAGAGAATTGTCGCCCTTGTCTCTTCGGTAATCCGCGCGACCTGTTTGTATTGCAGCGGGCTTGGATAAAGCACGACTTTCATTCCACCCAGAAGGCCGAGCAGCAATCCGCCTGTCAGCCCATAGGAATGAAAGATCGGCAGCGGATTCATGATGATCTGATCGGAGCCGAGTGGTGGCCGACCTATATGCGCCTCAATCTGCTTCACATTGGCAATCAAATTGGCATTCGATAATACAACGCCTTTCGGCGCACCTTCCGAACCCGATGTGAACAGAAGCACACCAGCTTCATCCGGAGAAAGCGCATGACGCGCATGGATCATGCCGGGTACGACACTGCGCAACATGCCCATCGCCTTGTCGAACGATGTCAACGCAGCACGAACGTCTTCGAGATAAATGACACGCACCGCGCGTCCCGCTGCGCGTGTCTCGGCCAGGACCGCATCCAGCGTTTCGTCGAGACGGGCCTGATCGATGAAACGGCGTGATGTAATGAGCGTCTCAATTTCGCCAATCTGCAAAGCAGCGACGAGATTGCGTACACCGGCTGTGAAATTCAAAAGCGCGGGTACGCGGCCATAGGCGGAGAGACCGAATAAAGTAACAACCGCCGCATTCACATTCGGCAGCATCACGCCGACCGTCTCGCCCCGCACCGTCTCTGCCTGAAAGGCCTTGCCGAGCACGAGCGCACCAAGGATGAGGCGACGATAGGTGAGAGGCGCCCGCTCCTGATCTTCCAGAATGGGTGTCTGCTTACCAAAACTTTCGGCTGCGACCAGAAGCGCGCCGAACAGCGTATTGCGGGTATCTGCCAATGCGAACGAAATGGGGGGTGGCCCTTTGTCTACGTCTTTCGTCGTAGACGCTAGCCTGTTCTGGCAACGGCGCATAGCCCGAGCCATGCGCAGCGCCTCAATTTGAGGTAGGTTTTTGTTCCCGCCTCAGCCCTTATGATTTTCGGCAACCGGCGGCTGGTAAGCCAGACCCAGATCCCATGGGAAATAGATCCAAGTATCCTGCGATACTTCAGTAATGAATGTATCGACCAGCGGGCGGCCGAGCGGCTTGGCATAAACGGTGGCAAAATGCGCTTTCGGCAACAGGTCGCGCACGAGCCGCGCCGTCTTGCCGGTATCGACGAGATCGTCGATGACGAGAACCTTGGTGCCGCCCTCCCCGCCAAGCCTTGCGACCTCGTCCGATATGCCCTTGAGCAGCTTCAGCTCACCTTGCGAGGTGTAATCGTGATAGCTCGCAATGCACACCGTCTCAATGATCCTGAGGCCAAGCTCGCGCGCCACAATAGCTGCCGGCACGAGGCCACCGCGCGTGATGCAGACGATCGCCTCGAACGGCCCGGCAGACGACAAACGCCACGCCAGCGCTCGCGCATCGCGATGAAATTGATCCCATGAAACGGGAAAAGCTTTTGGCGTTTGCGGTTCGGTCATAATGAAGCGCTCCGTCAATTCTTCGCTGCACGCAAGGTTACGAACAAGGCTTCGACATCGGCGCGCGCCTTGTCGAGCGGCTCTGCATCGCGGCCGCGCAGGACGACTTGATTGGTGAAACTCTTACCGTCAAAATGCGGATAAGAGCCAATGATGATGCCGGGATGGTTTTTCTGAACGGCTGCGAGCGGCGTTGCATAAAGCCCTTCGGGAAAGCCCGAGGCATCAACATTCACCGACAGCATTTTAGCACCCGTCTTCAATGTCGG
>JAIYCE010000063.1 GCA_027488155.1 Hyphomicrobiales bacterium
CGGCACGACGGCGATCCGGTCGCGCACTGTTTCGCGATTCGCATCTGTCAGTGCGATGCCATCGACCAGAATGCGGCCCTGCTGTGGATCGTAGAAACGTAGAATCAGTTGCGCCACAGTGCTTTTGCCGGCGCCCGAGGGGCCGACCAATGCAATGCGCTCACCCTTCTTCATCGCAAATGACAGGTCACGCAGCACATCCGTTTCTGGACGGGTCGGATAGGCGAAGGTCACATTCTCGAAACGCACTGTTCCTTGCGGCGGCTCAGGGAGGGGCACTGGATTGCGCGGCGCCGTGATGGCCGGTTTCACATCGAGCAATTCGGCGAGGCGGCTTGCTGCGCCTGAGGCGGCGCTGATTTCACTCCATACTTGCGAAAGTTCACCGAGCGCACCTGCGCCAAACACGGCATAGAGTACGAATTGTGAGAGTTCGCCGCCAGTCATCGTCCCGTTCAGAACGTCCTGCGCTCCCCACCACAACACGCCGACGACGGATGCAAAAATTAGAAAGATTGCAACGGCAGTCAGGATTGAGCGTGCGCGCGTCGCATCGCGCGCCGTCGTATAGGCGTTCTCGGACGCTTCGGCGAAATGGCGGCCGGTTTCGCGTTCCGCGTTGAAAGCCTGCATCACGCGTGTCGCGGCCATGGCTTCCGTCGCATAGGCCGATGCGTCGGCGAGCCGATCTTGGGCGAGCCGGGTGCGGCGGCGCACCGAGCGGCCGGAGGCCACGAGTGGCAATACGATGATCGGAATTGTGACGAGGACGAGGCCCGACAGATGCGGGCTCGTATAGACCATCATGCCGGCGGCACCGAGAAACAACACAAAATTGCGCAGAGCAATCGAGGCTGACGCGCCAAAGGCCGATTTAATCAGTGTTGTGTCGGACGAGATGCGCGAGACGAGATCGCCTGCGCGCACGCGATCGTAAAAGCCTGCATCGAGACGCAAGAGATGGCTGAACAACGCCGTACGAACATCGGCCACAACCCGTTCGCCAAGCGTCATCACAAGATAATAACGCGTCGCGCTTGCAGTGGCGAGCACGCCAACAACGATCACCATCATGCCGAAATAGCGGTCGATGAGATCCGCGCCTTCCGCCGTGAATCCGAAATCGATCATCCGGCGCACGGCCAGCGGGATCACGAGCGTCGCGCCCGACGCGATGACGAGGGCCACAAGCGCGGCCGCGAGCCGTCCCTTGTAGCGGGTCGCAAAGGGCAAAAGCGGCATCAGTGCCGCGAGCGATGCGCGGTCCTTGGTCTCGGACTTGCCGGCTGTCTTGTTGGCTTTCTCGCCGGCTGTCTCGCCGTTCGTGGTCTGGCCTTGGATCGGGGGGGCGTTTTCGGGGGTCATGCGTCTCGGCCGAAAGGGAAACGTCGTCCTTATGGGCGCATTTTTACGAACTTGTCCATGCGGCGTGTTCCCGATGCTTGTCACCTCGGGGCTTCTCCGGTATAGGGGCGCATCCATTTCAGCGGAAAGCCCTGAGGCGCCCGTTCCGGCGGCCTCTTGGATTGTTCCGGAGACCCGAGGACTGACCATGAAGGCCGAGATTCATCCCGATTACCACACGATCAAGGTCGTCATGACGGACGGCACGGAGTTCACCACTCGCTCCACATGGGGCAAGAGCGGCGACACGATGCAGCTCGACATTGACCCGAACACCCATCCGGCTTGGACGGGCGGAACGCAGCAACTGCTCGATCGCGGTGGCCGTCTGTCGCGCTTCAACAACAAGTTCGCGGGCCTCGGCCTCAAGAAGTAATCCCGGCCCCTCAGGCTGCGGTTCGAAAAAAAAGCCCCGCTCGCGCGGGGCTTTTCTCGTTGCAGGAGGTTCGCCGCCTTGGGGCGGTCTTCTGGAAACAGGTTCAGCGGGCGCCGAAGGCGTCCGACAGCATCGACCATTGCGCCGCCACACCATTGGTCGGCGGGGTTACCGGCTCGGCCATGCGCGCTGGGCGAGTGTTCAGCAAAGTGTCGATATGCATCACCCGCTTCTGCAGGCGCAGCGAGCGGGCGGAGAGATCCTGAAGCTGGATTGGAAGTCCTTCGAGGCTGCCAGCATCGAAGCCGCGGTCTTTCTCGCCCAGCTTTACCTTGGCAAATTGTTGGGTCGCCTGCGGTTGCGTCATCTCGCCTTCGATCACTGCGCGCTGGATCAGGAGCCACGACGCCAACTGCATCAGCCGCGTGGTAAGACGCATGCTCTCATTGGCATAGGCGAGGGCGGGCATGCGGGTCAGCGTCTTGGCTTCCTCGCGGCCGGGGCCATCGAGATAGGCGGCCGCTTCCTCGACAAGCGCGATCCCTTCGGCAAACAAGGCCTTGAAACCCTCGGATGAAGCAAAGCTCTGGCCGAAACGGACCGGCTCATTGCGCGGAATGGCACGCCGCTCATTTGCCGCGCGACTTTTCGTGCGGGCTGGGTCGGCTGCGTTGCGGATTTCGGATTCGATCATGGACAGGCCTGAATTGCATCAACGCCTGCACCTTAGGCACTTCTTTTGCGCCGCGCCTCTTTCACTTCCTATTAAGATTAACGCCGCTGCGACCTGCGTGATGGACGGCGGCCTTGGGCAGGCGGCCAACAAAAAAGAGCCGCCATTTGCGGCGGCTCCAAGTCTATCGAACAGGGAGGAGTCCACGAGCGGGGGAGAACCGCTCTCTCCGGCGATCTGCGCCGGATTGAGACATTTTGTCTCGAAACACTTAACCTAACGTTAAGAGCGGGCCTTGAAGACGCTTTCAGCCGATTGCTTCGATGCTTCCTTCGCCAGCTTTGCAGCCTCGAGCCGTAATATCTCGGTTTTGAGGAGCGCGATCCGTTCAGCCAACTCATCGACGGACAAGGTCGCCAGATCCTGACCGATCTCATGGGTGAGAGGCTTTTTGGCGGGTTTTTCGTCTCCAAACGGGTCGAACATCGTCTTTGTCTTCCTTCCCATTGCATGCTGAGGCTGGCCCGCTCATGCCAAGCTCCATTGGACAGCCGCGTGTGATCGTCCTATATTCCGCTCAACCCCGTCAATTTGGCCTGCCGGGGCTCCGGCCGAAAGGTCCGGCCGGAGCGCGAGAGCCTTTGCGTGCTCTCCGGCATAAGGCCGCCATGGAGACAGACTATGAGCACCGGTCCCCTGATGCCGAAAGCCACTGCCGTGTGGCTTGTCGACAATACCGCTCTGACGTTCGATCAGATCGCCGATTTCTGCAAACTGCACCCGCTTGAGGTGAAGGGCATTGCGGATGGCGAAGTGGCGGCAGGAATCAAAGGGCAAGATCCTGTTTCGGCTGGCCAGCTCACGCGCGATGAAATCGCCAAGGCGGAAGCAGACACGCATTATCGGTTGAAGCTGTCCACTTCGGCGGTGTCGCTTCCTGACGCTAAGCGTAAGAAGGGTCCGCGCTATACGCCTTTGTCGCGTCGCCATGATCGTCCTAATGCCATTTTGTGGCTGTTGCGCAGCCATCCCGAGCTGAAAGACGCGCAGATCATGCGTTTGGTTGGCACGACCAAGACGACGATCCAACAGATTCGGGACCGTACCCATTGGAACACTGCGGCGCTGTCGCCGCTTGATCCGGTGACGCTTGGTCTATGCTCGCAGATTGATCTCGATTTCGAAGTCGCGCGCGCTGCCAAGGAAAAGCCGGTTGTGCGCGACGATGCCGGCCAGACGCTGCTTCCGGCCGAACTGACGACGGCGAAGGAAGAGGTCGGTGTACCATTCTCAGGCCTCACCGCGCCGAAGGAAAAGGAAGAAAAGATCGACGTCGATTCGGTCTTCGCCAAGCTCAAATCGTTGAAAACCGACGATTGAGAGGCATTTTGACGCGTTCCGGCCGTGCGGTCGTTACCTTCGATTAACCTAAAGGCGTTAAGTCAGGCGTCAGTATCGAGTTTGTTCGCAGGACAGAAACCATGACCTTCGCCATGACCCGCACCGGCCGGCTTTCGAAAATCGCAGTGGCAGCCGTCTTCGCCATGATGCTTGCGGCTTGCTCGTCCAATAAGACGGATGACCTTTCTGGCAATCCGTCAGGTGCGTTCGGGGCCGGTGGCGCTGGCGGCATTGCCACACCCGGCAGCGCACAGGATTTCGTGGTCAATGTTGGCGACCGCGTCTTCTTCGAGAGTGACTCATCCGACCTGACCTCGACCGCGACGACCACGCTCGACAAGCAGGCTCAGTGGCTCAATCAATATCCGAAATACGCGATTACGGTCGAAGGCCATGCCGACGAGCGCGGAACACGCGAATACAATTTCGCCCTCGGTGCACGCCGTGCGCAGGCAGCGCGCGACTATCTCGTTTCGCGCGGCGTCAACGCCGGTCGGATCAAGACGATCTCTTATGGCAAGGAACGTCCGGTTGCGGTCTGCGACGACATTTCCTGCTGGGCGCAGAACCGTCGCGCTGTGACCGTTCTGGGTGGCCAGGCCGGGATGTAATCCCGCCATATTTTGGCCGGGGACACGATTATGGTAAGCGGCGGGTCGATCTTGACCCGTCCGCGAACGAGCCAGTCCGATGCGCCGCTTTCTCCTTACTGCCAGTCTAACCGCCCTTCTGGCCACGCCTGCCTTTGCGCAGGACGTGTCTGATCTCCTCGTTCGACTGAACCGGCTGGAATCGCAGGTCCGGCAATTGTCCGGCCAGAATGAGCAGTTGCAGTTCGAGAACAAGCGTCTCTCGGAGCAACTCGCGAAATTCCAGAAGGATGTCGAGTTCCGTTTCCAAGATTTGCAACCGGGCGCAAAGCCGGGTGCAGCGCCTGCGAACGCCAAGCCCGCATCTCCACCCCCGCCAGCAGCCGCAGGCCAGAAGCGCTCCGATGCGTTTGATCCTGCCGCGCAACCAGGCGCGCCGGGCGCGCCGCAATCGCTTGGCGTCGCCGATATCATCGCCAAGGACACACAGACTGCGCCGTCGCAGCCGCTCGATCTGAATGCGATGCGGCCGGGTGGTTCGGTCGCCCAAGCTGCGCCGCAGACGACATCGTCAATCATTCCACAAGGCGCTTTGCCGGCGCGCGTCCAGGGCATGAACCCAGCAACGCCAGCCGCCGTGCAGCCTAGTGTCGATGCGTATGAAAACGGCATGGCCTTGATGAGTGCGCGCCAATACCAGCAGGCGGAAATGGCGTTCCGGCAATTTCTGACCGCCAATCCGCGCTCGCCAAATGTGTCGAACGCGCATTTTTGGCTCGGCGAATCCTATCTCAAGCGCAATCTTTATACGGATGCGGCTGAACACTATTTGAAGATCTATCAATCCTATCCACAGTCGAAGGTTGCGCCCGAGGCGCTGGTGAAACTTGCCGTCTCTCTGCGTGGTTTGGGACAGAAACAACAGGCCTGCGCGACGTTGGCCGAAGTCGGTCGCAAATATCCGAACGCATCGAGTGAGGTGCGTGGCGCGGTCGATCGCGAACAGAAACGCGCTGACTGCTAAGATGAGCGCCGCTGCTCCCCTCGGCGAGGCGGAGATCGCGGCGCTGTTTGAGCCGCTTAATGCGTTCGGGCATGTGTTGGCGGCTGTTTCAGGTGGCTCCGATTCCATGGCCTTGATGGGACTTCTGGCCCAATGGGCGCGTGCGCAGCCCCATCTGACACTCTCGATTGCGACGGTCGATCACGGTTTTCGCCCTGAGGCGCGGGCCGAAGCGGAGTTCGTCGCGCAGACGGCGGCGGCTCTCGGTCTCTCCTGCACGATCCTTACCCGCGAAGGACCGGTGCCGGACAGTGGGTTGCAGGAAGCGGCGCGCGAAGCGCGTTACGATCTGCTCTATGGATGCGCCCGCGCTATCGATGCGCGGGTCTTGGTCACGGCGCATCACGCCGACGATCAGGCTGAAACGGTTCTGATGCGGCTTTGTCATGCGTCGGGTCCCAGTGGGCTTGCGGGGATGCGATCGGATATGCCGCGTGGTGCGGTAACGCTGATGCGGCCTTTCCTCAATGTGCCGAAAGCGCGTCTGGCTGCGAGCCTTGTGGAACTTGGGCTTGAGAGCCTCAACGATCCCTCCAATGCCGATCCGCGGTTCGAGCGGGTGCGGCTGCGGCACTTGGGAGATGTTTTGGCCGGATTCGGCCTCACCCGCGAAAGGCTCGGGCTTTTGGCCAAGCGGGCGGCCCGCGCCGATGCCGCACTTGACCGGGCGGCGGAGACCGCTTTCGTCCGCCATCGCCTTGCGGGCCCCAACGGAATGGCCTTTGCAGGAACTTTGTTCGGCGAACCGCGCGAGATCATCCTGCGGGTTTTGGCCAAAGGCCTTGCCCGCACCGTTTCGGATCGGCAAGTGCGTCTGGAACGCCTCGAGGACCTGACGGAGGCTCTTTGTCGGGCTTATGGCCGCCGGGAGACGCTTGGCCGGACATTGGGCGGGGCGGTCGTGCGCTTGAGCCCGGCGGGGTGGCTCAGTCTCGATGCTGAGGGGTCGCGGGGCGGTCAGGGCTGAGACACAGCGCGGCTTGTTTACGCATATTGACCTTTTCCGCAGGCGTTCCCTTGGCAATTGCGGTTACGACACTTAAATCTAGGCTTCCACTCCTCTCCCTCGCCGTGCGGGGGACGACCACGGTTGACCGGTCTCATGAACCCCAATGTCAGGAATTTCGCGCTCTGGGTCATCATCATTCTGTTGGTGCTGGCGCTTGTCACGCTTTTCCAGAATCCGAGCCAGCGCAGCGCGTCAGCTGATGTGTCCTACAGCCAGTTCTTGCAGGATGTAGATGCAGGCCGTGTCACCTCTGTCCAAATTGCAGGCCCCGAGATCCACGGAACTCTGTCGGATGGTCGCTCGTTCCAGACCTATTCGCCGAACGATCCGACACTCGTGCAGAAGCTCTCGCAGAAGGGCGTAAATTTCTCCGCGAAGCCGCAGAATGAATCCATGCCTTGGTTCCTCGCTCTGCTGATCAACTGGCTGCCAATGATCGTGCTGCTTGCGGCATGGATTTTCTTGTCGCGCCAGATGCAGGGCGGAGCCGGAAAAGCGATGGGCTTTGGCAAGTCGAAAGCCAAACTGCTCAACGAAGCGCATGGCCGCGTGACGTTTGATGACGTTGCCGGTGTCGACGAAGCGAAGGAAGATCTGCAGGAGATCGTCGAGTTCTTGCGCGATCCGCAGAAGTTCCAGCGCCTTGGCGGTCGCATTCCGCGCGGTGTGTTGCTCGTCGGCCCTCCGGGCACGGGTAAGACGTTGATCGCGCGTGCGGTGGCGGGCGAAGCGAATGTGCCGTTCTTCACCATCTCGGGTTCCGACTTCGTCGAAATGTTCGTTGGCGTCGGCGCGAGCCGCGTGCGCGACATGTTTGATCAGGCGAAGAAGAACGCACCTTGCATCATCTTCATCGACGAAATCGATGCGGTCGGCCGTCATCGCGGTGCCGGCTTGGGCGGCGGCAATGATGAGCGCGAACAGACGCTCAACCAATTGCTCGTCGAGATGGATGGCTTCGAAGCGAATGAAGGCATCATCATCATTGCGGCGACGAACCGTCCCGACGTTCTCGATCCGGCGCTGCTGCGTCCGGGCCGTTTCGATCGTCAGATCGTCGTTCCCAACCCTGACGTGTCAGGCCGCGAAAGAATCCTCAAGGTTCATGTCCGTAAGGTTCCGCTCGCGCCCGATGTCGATCTCAAGGTGATCGCGCGCGGCACTCCCGGCTTCTCGGGTGCGGATTTGATGAACCTCGTCAACGAAGCCGCTTTGCTCGCCGCGCGGCGCGGCAAACGCATCGTTACGCGTGCGGAATTCGAAGACGCCAAGGACAAGGTGATGATGGGTGCGGAGCGTCGCTCGCTCGCGCTCAGCGAAGATGAAAAGCGTCTCACCGCTTATCACGAAGCTGGTCACGCCATTGTCGCGCTCAATGTCCCTGCGACCGACCCTGTACATAAGGCGACGATCATTCCGCGCGGTCGTGCACTAGGCATGGTCATGCAATTGCCTGAGCGCGATAAGCTTTCCATGAGCTTCGAGCAGATGACATCGCGTCTCGCGATTATGATGGGTGGCCGCATTGCGGAAGAGATGATCTTTGGCAAGGTCAAAGTGACATCTGGCGCGCAGAGCGACATCGAGCAGGCCACGCGCCTTGCGCGCATGATGGTGACGCGCTGGGGCTTCTCGCCGGAACTCGGCACCGTAGCTTACGGCGAAAATCAGGAAGAAGTGTTCCTTGGCATGTCGGTAGGTCGCCAACAGAACATTTCCGAGTCAACCGCTCAGAAAATCGATGCCGAAGTTCGCCGCCTGGTGGAAGAAGGTTTCGAAGAAGCCCGCCGGATTCTGACAGAGAAGCGCGATGCGCTCGAAATCTTGGCCAAGGGCCTTCTCGAATATGAGACGCTCTCTGGCGATGAGATCAAGGATCTGATCAACGGTAAGCCGCCGGTGCGTGACACCGATGAAGAGCCGCCAAGGTCATCCCCGGCGGTTCCGACTGCCGGCAAGGGTCGCCCGCGCGGCGCACCCGATGCGGGCAACGGCCTCGAGCCACAGCCCTCTTAAGTGATAACGCCCGGCCTTAAGCCGGGCGTTTTCGTTAAGGGCACGGTTACCAATCGTTATATTTCTTGATCCCGGGGTACCGCCACGCGAGCGGGATCGTTTGTTATACAGAACCGGCCAGCAGGACGGGGCAGGGGAACGCGATGAGCCGAAGCTATTTCGGGACGGACGGAATCCGAGGCGAGGCCAATAAGGTCATCACACCGGAGCTCGCCCTAAAGGTGGGGCAAGCGGCAGGGATGGTATTCCAGCGCGGCGAACACCGTCACCGTGTTGTAATCGGCAAGGATACGCGGCTCTCGGGCTATATGATCGAGAACGCGCTTGTCGCCGGTTTCACATCTGTGGGTATGGACCCTTTGCTGCTTGGCCCGATGCCGACCCCGGCTGTCGCCATGCTGACCCATTCGATGCGCGCCGATCTCGGCGTGATGATCTCAGCCTCCCACAATCATTTCGAGGACAATGGCATCAAGCTGTTCGGCCCGGATGGCTATAAGCTATCCGACGAAACCGAAAAGGAAATTGAGGTGCTGCTCGATTCCGATCTGTCATCCAAGCTCGCGACCCCCACGAAGCTCGGTCGCGCAAAGCGCGTCGAAGCAGTGCATGCGCGCTATATTGAGTTTGCCAAGCGCACCATCATGGGCAGCGTGGATCTCTCAGGCCTTCGGATTGTCGTCGATTGTGCCAATGGCGCGGCTTACAGGGTTGCGCCAGAAGCCTTGTGGGAGTTGGGCGCGGAAGTGTTTGCCATTGGCGACAAGCCGGATGGCTTCAATATCAATCGCGATGTCGGCTCGACGGCGCCACAGGCGCTCGCCGACAAGGTGCGTGAAATGCGCGCCGATATCGGCATTGCACTCGATGGCGATGCGGACCGCGTGATCATTGTCGACGAGAAGGGCCATGTCGTCGATGGCGATCAGCTGATGGCTGTGATTGCAACAAGCTGGAACGAAGAAGGGCGCCTCTCCAAGCCCGGTATTGTTGCAACCATCATGTCCAATCTGGGTCTTGAGCGGTATCTCGTCGGACAGGGCCTTTCGCTTTTGCGTTCCGCCGTTGGCGACCGCCATGTGCTCGAAGAAATGCGGGCGCAGGGCTACAATGTCGGCGGCGAGCAATCGGGCCATATCATTCTCAGCGATTTCGGCACAACCGGCGACGGACTCGTCTCTGCGCTGCAATTGCTCGCGGTGCTCAAACGAAAAGAAGTTCCGGTGAGCGAGTTGTGCCATTGCTTCGATCCGGTGCCGCAGCTTCTCAAAAATGTGCGGTTCAAATCCGGGCATCCGCTCGATGCGGAGCCTGTGAAGAAGGCCATCGCCTTGTCGCGCGAAAAGCTCGGCCAGGCAGGTCGCCTCGTGATCCGCCCGTCGGGGACGGAGCCTGTCATCCGTGTCATGGCGGAAGCGGATGATGCGGCGCTCGTGGCGACCATTGTGGACGAGGTCTGCGCGGCGGTGGCCAAGGCTGCGGCCTGACACCTCTTTTCCCTTCTTGCCGCTTTTCCATCTGCGGACGGATTGACGCACCCGCTGCCTTGCTTTAGGCACGGCGGCGGGACACTCCCCCCCAACGGGGAGCGCCCATCTGTAAGGATGGAGACAAACAGATGACGATGACCCCGCCCGGCACAAAGCCGGCTTGCGCGAATTTTTCTTCCGGCCCCTGCGCGAAGCGCCCCGGCTGGTCCCTCGAAGCTCTCAAAGACGCTCCGCTCGGTCGCTCGCACCGCGCCAAGGTCGGCAAGACTAAGCTGAAGCTTGCCATCGACCTGACGCGCGAAGTGTTGCATGTCCCGGCTGATTATCGCATTGGCATCGTTCCGGCGTCCGATACGGGTGCGGTCGAAATGGCGATGTGGACGCTGCTTGGTGCGCGCCCGGTCGATATGGTCGCTTGGGAAAGCTTCGGCGAAGGCTGGGTGACCGACGCCGTCAAGCAACTCAAGCTCAAGGACGCGCGCGTTCTCAAGGCGGGGTACGGCGAGATCGTCGATCTCTCGACCATCAATTTCGATCATGATGTCGTCTTCACATGGAATGGCACGACCTCTGGCGTGCGCGTGCCGAATGGCGATTGGATCCCGGCGGACCGCAAGGGTCTGACGATTTGCGACGCCACGTCGGCGGCCTTCGCGCAGCGTCTCGATTGGGACAAGCTCGATGTGGTAACGTTCTCGTGGCAGAAAGTGCTCGGCGGCGAAGCCGCTCATGGCATCATCATTCTCTCGCCGCGTGCCGCCGAACGACTGACGACTTACACGCCCGCTTGGCCACTGCCGAAGATTTTCCGTCTCACATCAGGCGGCAAAATTTCCGAAGGTATTTTCCAAGGCGAGACGATCAACACGCCGTCCATGCTCTGCGTCGAGGATTACATCGATGCGCTTGAATGGGCGAAAAAGATCGGCGGCCTGGATGCGCTCATCGCGCGGGCCGATGCCAATACCAAAGTCATCGCTGATTTTGCGGATCAGAATGATTGGATCAAGTTTCTTGCGAAGGACCCGACCACGCGTTCGAATACGTCGGTGTGTCTCGTCTTCTCCGATCCAGCGATCAAGGCGCTTGATGAGGCGGCGCAAGCCGATTTTGCCAAGAATGTCGCGGCTCTCCTCGAGAAAGAAAAAGTCGGTTACGATCTCGGGGCCTATCGCGATGCACCTGCGGGCCTCCGCATCTGGTGCGGTGCAACGGTCGAAGCATCCGACGTCAAAGTGCTGATGGAATGGCTCGCTTACGCTTTCCACACCACAAAGGCTCAGCTCAACAAAGCCGCCTGATGATTTCTCCCGGCCTTTGACGGCGCGCAATTGTGCGCTTGCTCGCAGGCCGGGATTGCATCCCGCATTTCCCATTCATCTGGCGCGCGATGACGCGCCTTTACGAAGGACCAATCTCATGGCTCCCCGCGTTCTCATTTCCGATGCTTTGTCGCCCGCCGCTGTCGCGATCTTCAAGGATCGTGGCGTCGAAGTCGATTTCCAGCCCGATCTCGGCAAGGACAAGGACAAGCTCGCTGCGATCATCGGCAATTATGATGGCCTTGCCATCCGCTCGGCGACAAAGGTGACCGATGCAATCATTGCGGAAGCAAAGAATCTGAAAGTGGTCGGCCGCGCCGGTATTGGTGTCGACAATGTCGATATTCCGGCCGCAACGGCGAAGGGCATCATCGTGATGAACACGCCTTTCGGCAATTCGATCACGACGGCGGAACATGCCATTGCGATGATGTTTGCGATTGCGCGTGAAATTCCGGCAGCCGATGCTTCGACGCAAGCGGGCAAATGGGAAAAGAACCGTTTCATGGGCGTCGAAATCACCGGTAAGGTGCTCGGCCTCATCGGTTGCGGCAATATCGGCTCGATCGTTGCGGATCGCGCCTTGGGCTTGAAGATGCGTGTCCTTGCTTATGATCCCTTCCTGTCGCCGGAGCGCGCCCTCGATCTCGGCGTTGACAAGGTCGAACTCGATGAACTTCTCGCTAAGGCGGATTTCATCACGATGCATGTGCCGATGACGGCGCAGACGAAGAACATTCTTTCAGCTGAGAATATTGCCAAGACGAAGAAGGGTGTTCGGATCGTCAATTGTGCGCGTGGCGGTCTCGTTGATGAAGTTGCGTTGCGGGCCGCTCTCGACTCAGGCCATGTCGCAGGCGCAGCCTTTGACGTGTTCCTGGAAGAGCCTGCAAAAACCAACCCGCTCTTCGGCCATCCGAATGTTGTCTGCACGCCGCATCTGGGGGCCTCGACCAACGAAGCGCAGGAAAATGTAGCACTTCAGGTCGCAGAACAAATGTCGGATTATCTGATCCGTGGTGCGATTTCGAATGCCGTGAACTTCCCGTCGATCACGGCGGAAGAAGCGCCGAAACTGAAGCCTTTCATTGCGCTGGCTGAAAAGCTCGGCGCATTTGCGGGTCAGCTCACCACGAGCGATATCAAGGAAATTCGCATCACTTATGAAGGTGTTGTTGCCGGATTGAAGTTGAAGGCATTAACGGCAGCGGCCATTGCCGGCTTGCTGCGTCCCGCGCTCGCCGACATTAACGTCGTCTCGGCGCCGATCATCGCGAAAGAGCGTGGCATTGCAGTCTCAGAAACGGCGCGTGTGGCGGAAGGCGATTATGAATCGCTGATCACACTCACGGTCGTTACGGCTGATCAGGAGCGCTCGATTGCAGGTACCGTGTTCCACGATGGCAAGCCGCGCATCGTCGCCATCAAGGGCATCAAGGTCGATGCCGAATTCGGTCCGTCGATGATCTATGTCACGAACGAAGATAAGCCGGGCTTTATCGGCCGTTTCGCTTCCACGCTTGGCGAAGCGGGCGTGAACATCGCGACCTTCGCGCTTGGCCGCGATGCCAAGGGCGGTTCGGCGATTGCGCTCGTCGAAGTCGATGGCGAAGTGCCGGACGGCGCGCTCAAGACGATCGAGACGCTGCCGGGCGTGAAGCAAGCTAAAGTCTTGAAATTCTGATCGATCGATCAGCGCAGAGATGAAAGCCTCCGCCGCAGGACGGGGGCTTTTTTCATGCGCGCCGTCCGAGTGTTTCTGCAATCAAGATGCCGCCCACGACAAGGATCAGGGCGGCTGCGTGATAAAGGTGGAAGGGCTCGCCGAGAAAGATCACGGCGAAGAGCGCGCCAAACACCGGCACGAGATTGGTGAAAATACCCGCGCGGCTCGGTCCGACGATGGCAACGCCGCGCATGAAAAAAAGCTGTGAGACAAGGCTTGGGAATATCCCTGCATAGAGCAGCACCGCAAAGCCTTTGGCCGTTGGCCAGATGAATTCACCGCGCGCGATCTCGAGCCAAAAAAGCGGGATCGAGGTCAGAAACGCTACGGCCGCCATGGCGGTGAAAAAGCTGAGCGGGGATACTTGCGGGCGGTTGCGCAATGCAAGCGTATAACCGGCATAAAGGAGGCAGGCGACGATCAGGAAGATATCGCCGAGATTGAAGGTCAATTTTTTCAACGTCTCGAGGCTGCCTTGGGCAGCAATCGTCGTGACGCCTGCCAATGTCACGAGAACGCCGAAGAGTTGGATGGGTGTGGCGCGCACGCGAAAGAAAATCAGCGCACCCAGTAGAACGAAGACTGGGATGGCGCCCTGCAAAATCGTCATGTTCACGGCGCTCGTATAATGCGCCGAGAGATAGAACAGAGAATTGAAGGCCGTAAAACCGAGCGCGCCCATGAGTATGATCGCGGGCCAGTGCATCCGCATCGTCGGCCAATCGCGTTTGAAATCGTCGCGCGCGATCAGCGTGAGAATGAAGCAGGCGATCAACCAGCGCCAACAGACCAGCGTCATTGGCGCGATCTCGCCGACGGCGGATTTGCCGGCCACACCATTGCCCGCCCACATGGCCGTCGTCAGCACCAGCAATAGGCTGGGCTGGCGGTAGAGCCAATCGCGGGCAGTGAGGTAGAGAGATTTCATGCGGTGCGCCTGTTACTGTAGCGGGCTTCGCATGCGCGCCCGGCGCGGGCAAGGCGGGTAGAGGCAGAGGGCCCATGCGCTGTATGCGTTTGCCGAAGTCGGAAGCTCCGGCTAAACCATTCCATCACCATCGCAATCGCTGATTGTTTCCACCATGCTTCGTTTTCTGGTCGTTGAAGGTAATATGCGCGCTGCCCGCGAGGGTTTTCGTGAGGCCTATGGGCTTACCCCGTCTGAAGCCTACGCCGATGTTCTGCAACATCTCGCGCCCGATACGCTGTGCGACATCGCTTTTCCCGCCGACGCAGGCGCCAATTTGCCGGATGGCGATGGGCTCGAAGGTTATGATGGCGTTGTCCTGACGGGCTCAGGCCTCAATGTCTATGATGGTGGGCCTGCCATCGAGCGGCAGATAGAATTGATGCGGGCGGTCTATAAATCGAAGACGCCCGCTTTTGGCTCGTGCTGGGGCATCCAGATCGGAGCGGTCGCCGCCGGTGGCACCGTCACAAAAAATGAGCGCGGTCGGGAAATCAACATCGCGCGCAATATCGCTCCCACTGAGGCCGGGCTATCTCATCCACTCTTACAGGGCCGGGCGCGGGCCTATGACGCGCCGTGTTCCCATCTTGATCATGTGACCGGGTTGCCTGGGGAAATCACCTTATTGGCTTCCAACGCCATGTCAGAGGTGCAGGCGGCAGAGATCCGGCATGAGGGCGGGGTGTTCTGGGGTGTTCAGTACCATCCGGAGTTCGACCTGCGCATAATGGCGGTGATCCTCGAGCGTTATGGCGATGGGCTTATCCTGGAGGGGTTCTTCAAGGACCGCGCCGATTGCGATCGTTTCGCCACCGATATGCGCACGCTCCATGACGAGCCGGGCCGCATGGATGTGGCGTTCCGCCTCGGGATTGGGGCCGATATCCTCGATCCGGCCATCCGTCGGACGGAGCTGACTAATTTCATCGCCCATCAGGTGCGTCCGACAAAATCGGCCCGTGGACGAGCGTGAGAAAACGCCTTCCTTTCTTGCCGTCTGTCCCCTGATCGGGTAGGGGTCTGCCGCAAGCCCCGGCCTTGCCGGGGCTTTTGCGTTCGGGCGGCAGAAAACCGTCGCGCAGGTCCGGTCGGAGAACAGATCTATGGCGAATGTGGTCGTCGTCGGCGCTCAATGGGGCGACGAAGGGAAGGGCAAGCTTGTCGACTGGCTGAGCGAACAGGCCGATACGGTCGTGCGCTTCCAGGGCGGGCATAATGCCGGCCATACGCTCGTTATTGGCGACAAGGTCTATAAATTGTCGCTCCTGCCGTCGGGCGTCGTGCGCCCGGGCAAGCTCGCCATTATCGGCAATGGTGTCGTGCTCGATCCTTACGCGCTCGTCGCAGAAGTCGAGAAGCTTCAGGGTCAGGGCGTTGCCATTTCGCGCGACAATCTCCGCGTCGCCGATAATGTCCCGCTGATTCTTTCGGTGCATCGCGAACTTGATGCGTTGCGGGAAAGCGGCGCGTCGGGCACTAAGATTGGCACCACTAAGCGTGGCATCGGCCCGGCCTATGAAGATAAGGTTGGCCGCCGCGCCATCCGTCTCATGGATCTGGCCGAACCCGACAGTTTGATGGACAAGGTCGAGCGGTTGCTCGCCCACCACAATGCGCTCCGCCGCGGTCTCGATCTGCCGGAATTCAAGGCGGCAGATATTCATGCCGAATTGTCGGCGATTGCCGATCGTGTGCTGCCTTACATGGACACTGTGTGGCAATTGCTCGACGAAGAGCGCCGCGCCGGCAAACGCATTTTGTTCGAAGGCGCGCAAGGCGCTTTGCTCGATATAGACCACGGCACCTATCCGTTCGTGACGTCGTCGAACACCGTGGCCGGCCAGGCTGCGACGGGTTCGGGCATGGGCCCCGGACAAGTCGGTTATGTGCTTGGCATTGCCAAGGCCTACACCACGCGCGTGGGCGAAGGCCCGTTTCCGACAGAACAGGATAATGACATCGGCAATCTGATCGGCGAGCGCGGCCACGAATTCGGTACGGTAACGGGCCGCAAGCGCCGTTGCGGTTGGTTCGATGCTGTGCTTGTGCGCCAAACGGTGCGTACATCCGGCATTCATGGCATCGCGCTGACGAAGCTCGACATTCTTGACGGCTTCAAGGACATAAAGGTCTGCGTGCGCTATCGTCTCGACGGTGTCGAAATCGATCATTTGCCGGCAAGTCAGAGTGCGCAGGCGCGTGTCGAGCCAGTTTATGAAACCATCGATGGATGGGACGGCACAACGGCTGGTGCGCGCAGCTGGGCGGATCTTCCGGCGCAAGCAATCAAGTATGTCCGGCGTATTGAGGAATTGATCGGCGCGCCCGTGGCCCTTGTCTCCACAAGCCCTGAGCGTCAGGATACGATCCTCGTTCAAAATCCGTTCGAGACCTAAGCGCAACAGGGAGGCGAGCGCGCCCGCATGGCGGATTATTATTCGCTCATTCAACGCGCTGTCGCGGGGCTCGAAGAGCCTACGCCTGAAAACCGTCGTGCGATCTATGAGCGCGCCATGGCGGCGCTCAGAATGCAGCTTGAAAACCTCGACCCGCCGCTCTCTCCGGCTGAGATCATGCGCGAGCAGATCTTGCTCGAGGAAACGATCCAGCGTGTCGAATTGGAAGCGACGCGCGTCTCCGATGAGCGGATCGAAGAAATCACCAATCTGCAACCGATTGCATCTTCGCCCGATGCACAACCGAACGATCAGGGTGCACTACAAGCCTCCGCGCCTGCTTTACCTATTCTTGCGGATGGGCTGCGTCCGGTCGTTTCAGCGCCGAGAGCGCGGCGTGTCGATGCGTTGCGTGTGGCCGTTGTCGGCGTTGCTGTTGCGATTGTCGTTGCTGCGACCGCCATTGCCGCTTTTATGTTGCGCGATACGCCCGCCGATTTCGAGCGCACGCAGATTGCCACGGATGCCGATGGCGAACCGCAGGGAAAGTTTCAGGATCGTTTGCCAACTATGGGCGTAAAGGCCGAAGCCTCCGCGCCTGCGCCTACTCCAACGTCTGCGCCGACAACGCAGACCCGACCGAGTTTACCTTTGGGCGCGCGCGCGATCCTCGTGCTTGAGCCGGATGATCCGCGCCAGCAACCTGTCGTCGCACAAGGCCGCACGGTGTGGAAACTCGATTCCGTCAGTGGCGGGCCAGGCCAACCCATCGATACGGCTGTGCGCGGCATGAGCGAATTCGGCGATAGCGGTCTCACGCTCGAACTGATGTTCCGGCGGAATCGAGATGCCGCACTGCCGGTTTCGCACACGCTCGAACTCACATTTGCACATGGGGAGAAGGCGCAAATCGCCCCTGTGCGCGATATCTCGCTGCCGGAAATGCGCGCGAATGAAACGCAGATTGGAACGCCTATGGCAGGTATTGCCGTGCCGGTGCGGGACAATCTGTTTCTGATCGGCCTATCTAATCTGCCGACCGATGTGACGCGCAATTTCGAGCTTTTGACATCACGTGGCTGGATTGCCTTTCAGGCACGGTTTGCCGATGGTCGGCGCGCTTTGTTGCTCGTCGAAAAAGGTGCTATTGGCGACCGTGTGATCGCGGATGCACAAATGGCGTGGAAATAAGCACATGAAAAACGTGGCGTTGCCGCCGCGTCGATCATTTTTTTCTGATTTTTGCTGACGATCCGATTTTACGCCGGAGCCGGCAGCGCGCGCGGTGCCTCGCGTTGCGTGATGAGATCGCGCACCGCCTTCTGCACTTTCTCGAAGGCCCGCACTTCAATCTGGCGTACGCGCTCGCGCGAGACGCCAAACTCTTCCGATAATTCTTCCAAGGTTACCGGGTCTTCGGCTAAGCGGCGCGCTTCAAAAATGCGGCGTTCACGATCATTGAGAACGCCCAACGCATCCTTCAGCGCATCACGGCGATTCTTTGTTTCTTCTTCCTCGACGAGACGGTTTTCCTGCGAGTCGGAATCGTCGACCAGCCAATCCTGCCATTCACCATCGCCTTCGCCATCGGCGCGGATCGGTGAGTTGAGCGAGGAATCGCCGCCAAGGCGGCGGTTCATCTCAATCACTTCCTGCTCGTTGACGCCAAGCTTGGTTGCGATCTGCTTCACTTGATCGGGGCGCAAATCGCCTTCATCGAGCGCAGCGATCTGGCTCTTCGCTTTGCGAAGATTGAAGAAAAGTTTCTTTTGGTTCGCAGTCGTGCCCATTTTCACAAGCGACCATGAGCGCAGGATGTATTCTTGTATCGCGGCCTTGATCCACCACATCGCATAAGTGGCGAGGCGGAAGCCCTTGTCAGGCTCGAACCGCTTCACCGCCTGCATAAGGCCGACATTGCCTTCGGAAATGACCTCGCCGATGGGCAAGCCATAGCCGCGATAGCCCATGGCGATTTTCGCCACGAGGCGGAGATGGGATGTGACAAGTTTATGCGCCGCTTCGGTGTCGCCATGCTCGCGCCATCGCTTGGCGAGCATGAACTCCTCCTGCGGTGCGAGCATCGGGAAGCGCCGGATTTCTTCAAGGTAGCGATTGAGGCCACCTTCGGCAGAAATGGCGGGCAGGGCGGATGCCATTATCTTTCAGTCTCCTGTTCGGCCCCCCGACCGGGCGGGCCATGACGGGCTCCCTTCACGCGGCGAGCCCAATTGTCCCTATCATCCGGCTGACCATGGCCGAAAGAGGGCGAGAACCCGGAACGGGGTTAACCTTCAAGTGCAGTCAATAGATCCTCAAAATCCTGTGGCAGAGGTGAAACAAAATGCATGAATTCACGCGTCCGGGGATGGGCGAAGCCAAGCTCAGCGGCATGGAGTGCCTGCCGGTCGAGGCGTTTTAGCGCCTCTTGTGCTGCTTCTGGGAGGTGTTTTTCCTTCGTCTTGAAGCCTGAACCATAGGTGGCGTCGCCTAAGAGCGGGTGGCCGGAATGGGCCATATGAACGCGGATCTGGTGGGTTCGGCCGGTTTCGAGGCGGCAGGTCAACAGGCTGGCGATCGGCGCTTTCGGATCGCCGAAGCTTTCCTCTAGCTGCCAATGGGTGATGGCCTCCCGACCCTTGCCAGCGCGGACGACCGCCATCTTGTCTCTGGCAAAGTTCGACCGATCGAGATTGGCTTCGATTGTGCCGGACGATCGGTCCGGGCGGCCCCAGACGATGGCGCGATAGGCGCGTTCCAATGGTCCTGTGCGGCCGTGGTCGGCGAATTGGGCCGAGAGGGCCTGGTGGGCCGCGTCATTCTTGGCGACAACCAGAAGGCCGCTCGTATCCTTATCGAGCCTGTGCACGATGCCGGGTCGCTTGACGCCGCCAATGCCTGACAGGCTCTCGCCGCAATGGGCGATTAGGGCGTTGACCAGCGTTCCGGTCTCGTTGCCGGCACCGGGATGCACGACGAGACCCGCCGGCTTGTCGATGACGATCAGGTCGTCATCCTCATAAACGATAGTCAGCGGGATGTTTTCCGCCTTCGGCTCAGGGTCGACGGCATCTGGAACGATAATCGTCACTGAGGAGGTGTTTTTTAGTTTCAGGCCCGGATCGTCGATTGGGGTGCCATCGAGCTCAACCTGTCCTTCAAGGATCAGCGCCTTCAGACGCGAACGTGATAGATCGGGCAGGTGCCGCGCCAAAACGCGGTCCAGACGCTCGCCACGATCCTCTGGCGCAAGTTCAACGGTGACGGTCGATGGCAAAGGGCACGCTCCTGATTGGTCGGCTTTCTATCGGGGATGGAGGCGGGACGCCAGCGACGTGGATTTTGAGGTCTTGCGGAGACTTGGCCATTGGGGCAATCGAGAAGCGAGCGGAGACTTGTCCGATGGCCCGGTTCCTCATTGCAGCCTTGTTCGGTGGCATGATCGTCAGCATTTTAGCTGCTCCGGCGATTGCGGCCGATGCGAGCCTGAATTCTGCCAAAGCCATCGGCTCGGCGACGGCTTCGGATGCCGATATGCCCAAAACGGTCGATGCGCCCGATGGTGCTTTCGGCTTTGCCGATGACAGTGGCACAACGGGCGTCGGGCGTTATCAGTTCACGCTCGATTTTCTACCAAGTTGGTCGGGCGGGGCGATGACTGGCCGCGATCTTTCGGCACGCGCCGAAATCAACACAGGCCTTCTCGACACTTTGCAACTGGGTGTCGCGGTCTCTGGCTTGAATACGCGAAATACGCCGCGCGGCGAAGAGATCGAAACGGCGCGCAGCTACGCCTTCTCGCTGCCGGGCAAATGGCAATGGCGTGCGCGTGAGGTCAATGATTTCGGGATGGCATTTTTGTTCGAGCCGTTCATCGGTCGGCAGCAGAATAATCCCGCGCCAGGTGGTCTCATTTACGGTATCGACGCCAAGATTGCGGTCGATGCCAATATCGATAATCGCTTCTATGCGACGTTCAACATTGGTTATGCCATCGCGGCCACCTCGCCGCCGGTTGGTGGCACGGACTCATCAGGGCTTTTCTATCTCTCTCTGGCCGGCGCCTATCGCGTCACGGACGCGCTTTATGTTGGCGCGCAGATACGGCAGGGCTGGCAATTTGCAACAGCGCAACCTGATTTTTTGAATGGTAGCGCTTTGTCGCTGGGGCCAACGCTCGCTTGGCAAGTTAATGACAATCTGACTTTCTCGGCTGTCTATTTGCGTCAAGTTTTAGGCAATGACCGTACGCGTCCCGCTGCCGCGTTCGAATTGACTGATTTCCGGCTGAACGATGCGCGCGTGCGCATGACGCTGAGTTTCTGATTATGCGTTTTGGTATCTTAATTTTTGTTACAATAATGGCAATTAGCAGTTCTGTTCTTGCTCAATCGGCTGCGGATGATTGCGCGCGCCAAGCGCAGGATTATGCCAATCTCACGGCGCCGAAATCTGGTGGTAAAGTTGTGCGTAATTCTGTCAATGGCGTCATTGTTCCCGGCCCTGTGCCGGATACAACGCAGCTCGCACGCGGTCGCGACGGCTCGACCGTTTCAGGCTTTGCGCGCGTCGATCAATATGCGCCCAACCGTGAAGCGCAATGGATTGGGCAGCAGCGCTGCCAATTGCAAAGGCGCTAGTTCAAGCACGTTTCTTCTGCTCATCTTCGGGAAACACGGCACGCGCATCCCAGACGAAGAGCGCGCGCGCCTTGTCCCAGAAGTCGCCGCCGAGCACGAAGAAGCTGGCCAGAAACATCGTCTGCATCACGAGGCTAATCGCAACGCGGGTCTCGTGTGTGAAATGGAATTCATTGATCAGATGCATCGCCGTCACAACGACAAGCGGCGTCACTAACATGATTATGCCAAGCCGATAGCGCTTGCGGCTGACATTTCCCGCCGGTTTTATTTTTTCACCTGCTTTGGCAGCGGCGCGATGGACTGGCTCTGTGAGGCGCTCAAAATTGGTCTGCCCCATCACGGCGATCGATAGAAAGGTGAGGCCGTGATGCGACAGCATGAGAAAGCTGACGATGGCGGCCTTGTTATGCGTGATATGAAGAAGGCCGAGGAACGGCACGGCAAGTCCGCATAAAACGCCTAAGCCCAGCAGAATGCAGCCTAGGACGAAACGCGTTTGTGTGCTGATCATCTTTATGCCCTCGCAACAGGAGTGTCTTGCTGCTTAGGGAAAGTTGGCGGTGCTTACAAGCGGCCACAGTCAATGGCAACGCTCATGTCGCGCTTGTTCGATGAGGACGCAGCCGCGCAAACATTGGCACGCGACGACATCAAGATCGCACGGTGAGGGGGGCTGTTCAGCAGGTAGGCGATGATCTCGGCGGCGCTGTCTGAAGTGGGGCCAGCCCAATAGGCTTCACCTGTCCAACGACCGGGAAAGCCAGATGCTTCGATGGTGGCTGCGAAACCGGAATGGGCCGCTTTGAGATTGTCGCGATTGAGCCAGGCTTTTGCTGCGCGTGCGCGTGCGACGACTTCAAGCCGATGGTCGCTGCCAACGGAGGGCAGGTTCGCCTTGCTTCGCGCCTCATTCAGTGCCGCCAGAATATCGGGACGAATGCGTGTCATCACGTCGGCGGGTAAAGGCGTGGCGCATGCGGACACGCCAAGGGCCAAACCCAAGGTCAAGGTAAACATGGCGATTGAGCGCGCAGCAGATTTTGGCATGGCCATAGGGCGGTCCTCTCATCCGGTTGGCGCAGGACATAAAGGAGCCGCCCAGTCTCGTCACCTTTCAGACAGTGCGTTGAAAGGCAGCAGCGGCTCATGGCACCCGCAGGAAGAGCGCGCGTCATCGTTCTGCCTTTCCAGCAGGCTTGGTTGCGCTAGAATAGAGATTAGAAAAAGGAGGGCTCTCCCATGTTGAACCGGCGATCCCTGTTGGCTCTGGGTCTTGGCGGCGTCTTAGCCGGGCATCGTCCCTACGAGGCTCTGGCACAAATGAGCCAGAGTACGGCCTATCGTTTCACCTTCGAGGGGCTTGAACGTCCGCCGATCAAGCTCGCCGATTATGCTGGCAAGCCAATTCTGGTGGTAAACACGGCCTCGTTCTGTGGCTTCGTCAATCAAATGGATGGGCTTCAGGCCCTCTATGCCGATCTTGCACCCCGTGGCCTTGTGGTGATCGGTGTTCCTTCAGGCGATTTCGGCGGGCAGGAAGCGGCCAATCCGGCCGATATCGCGGCGGTTGCCGTGCAGCATGGCGTGACCTTTCCGATGGCCGCCAAGAGCAAGGTCACCGGGTCGGATGCGCACCCTTTCTTCAAATGGGCGGCGGTGCAACGCCCGCGCGATCTGCCGCGCTGGAATTTCTATAAATTCCTCGTCGGGGCAGATGGGAATCTCGTCGATGTCTGGTCATCGCTGACCGCGCCCGACAGCAAGGACCTTCGGCGCGCGATCGAGAAAGAGCTGACGGCGAAAAGCTGATGCCGTCAGACCATCGTTAGAATGGATTCCACGTCGCCTGAGGCGTGAGCTTCAGATAGCCGACATTGACGCCGAGCCGCGCGCCGACGCCCGAGGCAATCGGAACGAGAATCATGTTGTCGGCAATAAGTGCCGATACGCTGAAACCGCCAATCAAATAGGCCGACCCGTCCGCGCCGCCAAAGCGCGTATAGACAGCATCCACATTCGGCATGTGATAGACGAGCATCATGACGCGTGAGCCGTCGGCGCCCCAGTCAAAGCCTAACGATGGTCCCTGCCAGTATACTTTGCGGTCGCCTGCATTGCGCGTGAACATTTTGCCTTCGCCATAACGCAGACCGCCGAAGAAGGAGCCCGACCCTTCTTGGCCGAGGATGTAACCATTCGGTTCGCCATATTTTCGGAAAGCGTCTTCAATGGCGGTCGCAAGACCGCGCGACACGTCACCGAAGAATTTGTGACCATTATCGATGAGTTCGCGCGAGGAAAACGGCTGTGGCTCTACGAGAGCGCCCGATTGCGCACCCGATTGTGCCGCAGGCTTGCTGGCGGGGCGCGTGTTCGTTTGCGCCTCAACGCTTGCGGTGGAGGAGAGTGAGAAGAGGAGCGTGGCGGCCGCCATCGCTTTCCATAATCTTGCCATGACAGACTCCGACTCGATTACACGCGGCATCGCCGCTTTGTGTAAGAGAGTGCGTCTTTATCGTTAACGAAGCGTCAATGCTGAACAATTAGCGTGATTTTCAGATAGGTGCGCGATGCGCCACGAGGAGCTATTTCGATGACTGAATCCGGATCGCAGACCATGCCAGCCGTGGCGATCAAGCTTGAGGCGCTCGACCTCGCGGCCCTTCTGTGCAGCCGCGTCTGTCATGACGTCATCAGTCCTGTCGGGGCTATCGTTAATGGGTTGGAAGTGCTTGAGGACGAGAAGGATGAATCGATGCGCGGATTTGCGCAGGATCTCATCAAGAAAAGTGCCAAGCAGGCCTCAGCGCGCCTGCAGTTCGCTCGTCTGGCTTTTGGTGCCGCCGGTTCGGCAGGTGCTGCGATTGATACGGGCGATGCCGAGAATGTTGCACGCGGTTTTATCGGCGATGAACGCACGCAGCTTAGCTGGGACATGCCGCGCGTGCTCTTGCCTAAAAATCAGGTCAAGCTTCTGCTCAATCTGCTCGTGATTGCGACTGGAACAATCCCGCGCGGTGGAACGATCCATGTTCATGGCACCGTTGTCGACGACAAAGGCACGTTCACGCTTACGACACAGGGGCCGAGCGCGCGTATTCCTACACATGTCGAGCATCTTCTGGCAGGCGAGGCGGAAGGTGGCAATCTCGATGCGCATGGCATCCAGCCTTTTTACACTGGGCTTGTCGCACGCGCCGTCACTATGGATGTGTCGCTTACGCTCGATGGCGACAGAGCGACGATTAAGGCCGTACCGCGAAGCTGAGCAAGGATTTCTCAACGCTGCCCGGCTAGTCTGTCGCCATTGCGGAGACAGACATCATGGCCCAATGCATCATTGCGAATGAATCGCGCATTCTACGTCACATTATCCGTCGTATTGTGGAGCGACGTGGTTTTGATGTTGTCGAAGCGCGCGACGGACCTGAAGTCATCGATCTATTCCAGAATGGTGTACCTGCACTTCTGTGTATTGATGATGCTTTGCCGGATATCGATGGAGTGTCGGTGATGCGCCTCCTTCGCGCCGAGCAAACAGCCCACATCCTGCCGCCGACCGTTTTCACCTTCATTGAAAACGACCAGATCCTGTTGACGCGCGCGCTTGCCGCAGGCGCCCATGCGCTTGTTCAGAAACCCTTCACCGCAACGCAGATGGATGCTGCCATCGCGCGGTTGGCGGCATAAAAAATCCGGGCCGAAGCCCGGATGTTTTGGTCATTTTACAGAAAAACACCGATCAGGCGGAGGCACGCTGTTCGGCTTCCGTCATCTCGCGCAGCACATAACCCCGGCCCCATACCGTTTCGATATAGTTGCGGCCATTAGAAGCATTCGCGAGTTTTTTACGGAGCTTGCAGATGAAAACGTCGATAATCTTCAGCTCCGGCTCATCCATGCCACCATAAAGATGGTTGAGGAACATTTCCTTGGTGAGTGTCGTGCCTTTGCGCAGGCTCAGCAATTCGAGCATCTGATATTCTTTGCCCGTGAGATGCACACGTTGACCGCCCACTTCCACTGTCTTCTGATCGAGGTTGACCACGAGATCGCCAGTGATGATCACTGATTGCGCATGACCCTTCGAGCGACGGACGATGGCGTGAATGCGCGCGACAAGTTCATCGCGATGGAACGGCTTGGTCAGATAGTCGTCGGCACCAAAACCGAGGCCGCGCACCTTGTCTTCGATACCGGCCAAGCCTGAAAGGATCAGGATCGGCGTTTTTACTTTGGCTACGCGCAAACTGCGCAGCACTTCATAGCCCGACATGTCAGGCAGGTTCAGGTCGAGCAAGATGATGTCGTAATCATACAGCTTGCCGAGGTCGATGCCTTCTTCGCCAAGATCGGTCGTATAGACATTGAAACTTTCGGATTTGAGCATCAACTCGATGCTCTGCGCGGTGGCGCTGTCGTCTTCGATGAGCAAAACGCGCATGTCAGTCCCTCAATCTCAAAATCGTCCCGCGAAGGCTTAACGCCAGACCGGCCGCCGCGATTTGCTTTGCCCTCAATGGCGAAGCATTTCGATTCATAGTTAACGAGAGAATGATTAACAAAACATGATTCAGTTCGGCAAGGGGGTTTCTCTCGCGTCGGCTAAAAAAAGATAAGCTACTGAAAAATAGACGAAAACCTGATTTTTATGTCTTAAACCAAAAACTTAGAATTTCCCGATAAACGATTCTAGCGACTCAGGCTCTGGTCGGCGAATCACCGTCTGATCGTCCGGTCGCGCTGGTCTGTTCTGCGTCTCCTTATCACTCCGCTCGTTAACGCCGCGTTGCCAGGAGCGCCGATGCAAACCGTCCTTCGCACCGAATCAAACCGTCCTTTTGCGCTGGAGCGTCTTCTCGCTGCTGTCGCACGAATCGATAGCGCCACGCATTGGGGGCGTGTTGTCGCGCTATCGCCGATGTTCGCGACCGTGGCAGGCCCTGTTGATCGTATGGTGCTAAACGGGCGTCTCGTGATCGAGGCAGGGCATGGCGATATTCCTTGCGAAATTGTTGGTTTTCAATCTGGCCATGCTTGTGCGATGCCGCTCAAACCCTTTGACGCGGTGCGCCCCGGTCAGCGTGTGCGTGTCGAAACGGCAAGCGCGGGTGTGTCGCCGCATCGCGGATGGCTTGGACGCGTCATCAATGCGCTCGGCGAACCCATCGATGGGCGCGGTCCATTGCCACAGGGCGATGTTTTTCAAACTCTGCGCGCCGCGCCGCCAGCGGCGCATTTGCGCCGCCGTGTCGGTGCTCCGTTGCAAACCGGTGTGCGCGCCATAGACAGTTTCACCACTTGTTGCGAAGGGCAAAGACTTGGCATCTTTGCAGGGTCGGGTGTTGGAAAATCGGTTCTGATGGCGATGCTGGCGCGCCATTCCCAATGCGATGTTTCGGTGATTGGCCTGATTGGCGAACGCGGCCGCGAGGTGCGCGAATTTCTCGAAGACGATCTTGGCCCAGAAGGGCTTGCCCGCTCAGTGGTGGTGGTGGCGACATCGGACGAAACGGCCTTGATGCGGCGGCAGGCGGCGTTGCTTACGCTCACCTTGGCCGAATATTTTCGTGCCCAGCGGGCCCATGTGCTCTGTATGATGGACAGCGTAACGCGATTTGCTATGGCACAGCGCGAGATCGGGCTCGCCATTGGTGAGCCACCGACGAGCAAAGGCTATACGCCATCTGTATTTGCGGAGCTGCCCCAGCTCCTGGAACGCGCTGGACCCGGCGCCGAAGGCGAAGGCACGATCACCGGGCTTTTTTCAGTCCTCGTCGATGGCGACGATCATAACGAGCCAGTGGCCGATGCGGTTCGTGGCATTCTCGACGGCCACCTCGTGATGGAGCGTGCTATCGCAGAGCGGGGAAGGTTTCCGGCCATCAATATTCTAAAGTCGATTTCCCGCACCATGCCCCGCGCTACCCCTGAGGAATGGCGCGGCCTGATCCGCTCTGCGCGAGGGGCTATGGCGACTTACGCCGATATGGAAGAATTGATCCGGCTTGGGGCCTATCGGGCGGGCGCTTCGGCGGATGTTGATCGGGCGATCCGGCTTATGCCGCAGCTCGACTCATTTCTGGCCCAAGGTAAGGAAGAATCAACCTCAATGGGGGATGGTTACCTCCGTCTCGCAGAGATCATGGCTGAGGGCTGACCATGATCGATCCAGTCTCCGGAGTCTCCCGACCGGCTCCGAACAGTGAGTGTACCGATGAAGTCGCGTGATACGCTTCTGCGCCTCAAGCGCTTTCAAGTGGATGAGCGCCGCCGCCGCGTGGCGCAGATCGAAACCATGATTGCTGAATTTGAACGCATGGTTGCCGATCTTGAGCGCGAAGTGGAGCAAGAAGAGCAAAAGGCCGGGATCAACGACAAGGCGCATTTTGCCTATCCCACCTATGCGCGCGCCGCATTGCAGCGGCGGGATAATCTGCAACGTTCGGCCGATGAACTTCGTGCGCAGCTCGTCGATGCACGTGACGAGCTGACAGAGGCGGTCGAAGAATTGAAGAAATTCGAAATCATCGATGATCGCGAACAGCAACGCGAACGCGCTGTGGAATCAGCGCGTGAACAGTCTGAGCTGGATCGCATGGCCTATCGCGTCCGTGGCGGTTTCGCTGGTGCGTGATCAAACCCGCGCCGCAAAGCCGGCGCGGGACGATTAAAGACGTGGAAAATGCGGAAAAGCGTTGCTGGGCAATAATCCGGCGATGCGCGGATCTGTCGCGATCTCGACCGCGCGCTTATAGGCCCTAAAGCCTGACTTTTCATAGAACCGCAAAGCTGCGGGATGGTCCAGCGTGCAAGTGTGCACAAAAAAGCGCGCAATCGGCCGGGCGAAAGCGTGTGCGATTGCAAAATCCATCATGATTGCCGCATGGCCAGCGCCGATCCGTTCAGCAACAACGCCAAAAAACGCGAGTTCAGTTTCATTTGGTGCGCGTGCATCGAGTTCCACAATGCCGACCGTGCCATTTCTGTCCGTGACATGAAACGCGGCGACAGCCTCGTCTTTGAAGTGCTGCTCTAACTGCGCATCGCTCCATTCAAGCCGCGAAGCCCAGCCCCATTGTTCGCCGACGGCGCGATAGAGTGTCCGATAGGCTGTAGCGTCTTTAGGGCCGAACCGTTCATAGCTGAGAGTGGCCGACGATGCCGCGCGCGGCGAGGCAGGGGTGCGCATCTCAAGAAAGGTGACGATGGCGGCGATTTGCGAATCACCCAACGGGTAATAGCCCGCCTCAAGAGTGCCTTTCCAATCGATATCGGCCACATCAACCTCCCTTCATCCACTTCTTTACGCTTCATCAACCATAAACCGGCAAATTCTGCCGGTGTATTGAAGCCTTTTTTACCGAGATTGCTCAAGTGGCGAGAATTGTGCAGGCCTTGCAAGGTGTCGGACGCGAAAAGTTAGTCGCGTCGGGACTCGTTCTGATCGCGGTCATCGCGTTCATCGCCTTTATGGTAAAAAACCTGACGCGAACGCCGATGGCGGTTCTCTACAGTCAGGTCACGGCAGACGATGCCGGTGCGATCATCAAGGAACTCGAAACGCGCGGAATCGCTTATCAATGGCGTGAAGATATAGGTGCCATTACGGTCCCGCGCGATATGGTGGCGCGCTTGCGTCTCGATCTCGCCGCACGCGGCATTCCGGCCGGAAGTGGTGTCGGTTACGAGATTTTCGACCGTGGCGATGGCTGGTCAGCCACGAGCTTCGTCCAGAACGTCAACCAATTGCGCGCTATGGAGGGCGAGATTGCGCGCTCGATCCGCTCGCTTTCTCCGGTGCAGGCAGCGCGTGTTCATCTCGCTATCCCTGAGAAGAAGCTGTTTCGCCGCGATCAAGACGTACCGCACGCCTCCGTTGTGCTGAAATTGCGTGGCGAGCTCGATGCCGGGCAAATCCGGGCGATCCGCCATCTTACGGCGGCAGCAGTTGAAGGGTTGAAGCCCGAGCGGGTCTCCATCGTCGACGAACGCGGCCGTCTGCTTGCGGCAACAGGAGACCCGGCCGCGCAAGGCGTTATAGCCTCGGACGAACGGCAGGCTGGCTATGAGAAAAGATTGCAGGCGCGCATTGAAGACATTGTGGCCAGTGTGGTGGGGCAGGGCCGCGCACGCGTACAAGTCCACGCTGAGCTTGATGTTAACCGTGTGCAACAAACGCAGGAAACGTTTGATCCGGAGAGCCGTGTGGTGCGTTCGACGCAGACACGCAATGAGACACGCTCCAATGAAGAGCGCGACAATGCGACGCTCGGGGCTGCTGCGCAAATGCCGAATGGCGCGCAGCAACCGCAGGGCAATGGTGCCAATCGAGAGCAATCGAATAAGGTCGAAGAAACAACCAATTACGAAATTTCAAAAACAGTCCGTGTTGAAACGCTTGAGAGTGGCCGCGTCAAACGCCTTTCGGTCGCCGTGCTGGTGGATGGATCTTACAAAAAGGCGCCCAATGGCGAGGTGACCTATGAGCCGCGGCGGCAAGAAGAGCTTGATCGGATAGCTGCTTTGGTCCGCTCAGGCGTGGGCTTCGATGTGAAGCGAGGCGACCAAATTGAGGTTGCCAATCTTCGCTTTGCCGATTTGCCAGCCATGCCCGAAACCCTCAGCAATGATCGAAGTACAGCACCTCTCGCCTTTGATGATTGGTTCCGCTTTGGGCAGATGGTGGTGTTGTCGCTCGTCATTCTGATCCTGCTTATCACTGTGGTGCGTCCAACATTGAAAGCAGCCTTTAGCGGCTCCACACCCATGCGCATGGTGGCCGTAGATAAGTCATCGCAAGCTGCGACCGAAATGGTGCCAGCAGGTGCCGCATCGGCTGTAGGTGAAGCGGGTCTTACTGGCATTCCTGCTGTCGGAACACCCATGACGCGCATGATTCAAGCAGCCCGCCAGACCGGACAGGTTCATGCGCGCTCCATGGAGCAAGTTGGTCAGCTTTTTAGCGAAAATCCTGACGGTGCCATTACCGTTTTGCGGCAATGGATCAATGAACCGACGGATGCGTGACAAAAGCCATGGCAGCGAACGATCGTAGCAAGTCGCAATTGACGGGGCCTGAAAAGGCCGCTGTCCTTTTGATGTCACTCGGCGAAGAGCGGACATCGGAATTGTGGACGGCGCTAGAAGACGATGAAATTCGCACTGTCTCAGTTGCGATGTCGCGCCTACCCGAGATCGATGCGCAGCAAGTTCAGGGATTGCTCAACGATTTTGTGACGCGGTTGGCTTCCGGTCCCCTCGCGGGGAATTTTGAAAAAACCGAGCAGCTCTTGCGTAAGATTTTGCCGAACCGGCGCGCAGAGCAAATTATGGCTGAAATTCGCGGCCCGGCTGGCCGAAATATCTGGCAAAAATTATCGAATGTTCGGGATGAAATTCTCGCGGGCTATCTCAAGAATGAATATCCGCAAACGGTAGCTGTCATTCTTTCTAAGATTACGACAGATCAGGCGGCGCGTGTCCTCGCACTTTTGCCCGATGAGTTTGCCATTGAGACGGTTGATCGCATGTTGCGGATGGAACCTGTACCGCAGACCGTGCTTGAGCGCATCGAAGAGACCTTGCGCATCGAGTTCATCGGCAATCTCTCTCTCACGACAAGGCGGGACAATAATGAGCAGATGGCAGAAATATTCAATGCTTTTGACCGGCCTACGGAAGGGCGAATGTTGACAGCGCTCGATGAAATCAACCGGCAGGCAGCCGACCGCATCCGCTCACTGATGTTCACTTTCGAGGATCTGACACGGCTTGATTCTAACACCGCACAAGTCATCGTGCGGTCTGTGGATCGCGATCTCTTGGCGCGCGCTCTCAAAGGGTCGGCCGATTTCGTCAAGGACTTTTTCTTCGAGGCGATGTCGCAACGAGCTGTCAAGATTCTATTGGAGGATATGGCGACGATCGGGCCGTTGCGCCTCAAGGATGTCGACGATGCCCAACAGGCTATTCTTCAGATTGTGAAGGATCTCGCTACTAAGGGCGATATCGTTCTGTCGAAGAGTCGCGGCGACGATGAGATGGTTTTCTGAGATGAGTGCTATGGCAGCCCATAAATTTACCTTTAGCGATGATTTCGGACTCGAGCGGCGCGATGGCATCATGCGCCGTGCGCAGGATCGTGCTGCACTCGAGGAGGCTGAGCAGCGCGGCTATGCGGCGGGCTTTGCAGCCGGACAGAGCGCGCAGATAGCCAGCGATGAAGCACAGCTGGCGCATTCACTTCACCTGATTGCATCTACGATTGAGCAATTTGTTGCAGATCGTGATCGTTTCTTTGAGCACTGCCAGCAGACGAGCGTGTCTCTCGCGCATCATCTTGTGACGCTTCATGGTGCCATAGTTTCTGATTACGATCCGTTGGCAGCATTTTCGGCTGCTGCACGGGAGATATTTTTGAATTATGCGCAAGCGGTCCGGATTGTTGGGCGAGTGCCGGTCGATATCCGCGATGCGACCGAAGTGCGAATGAAGAAACTGGCTGCCGATCTCAATTATTCCGGCGCTTTATCCGTTGAAGTTCTGCCAGCGGGGCATGGCGCTGCCGATTTTATGCTTGAATGGCCTGAGGGAGCTTTGCAGTTTGATCGTGCTGCTCTGCAAGCTCGTTTGGCAAATGAATTTCAGCGTTGCGGCTTTTCAATGACCGATGTGAGCGATGGCGATGATTGACAATGCTTCCCCACTCCTGCCCGATATTGCAGACGTACCACTTGACGGCGCTGCCGACATAAATGCGGCAGCGGGC
Source organism: Hyphomicrobiales bacterium (assembly GCA_027488155.1). Taxonomy (GTDB): domain Bacteria; phylum Pseudomonadota; class Alphaproteobacteria; order Rhizobiales; family Beijerinckiaceae; genus TNE-4. The sequence goes on from JAIYCE010000063.1 coordinate 31,851, forward strand.
ATGGCTAAAACAGCAGCCGATCTCGAGCATGTGTTCGATGTGCCCGTCACCGTATCTGCAGTATTGGGTCGGACACGGCTTGAAATTGCTTCACTTGTCGCGCTCGGGCCAGGTGCAGTGCTTGAGCTCGATCGTCGTGTGGGCGAGCCTATCGATGTCTTCGTCAACAATCGCCTCGTGGCGCGCGGTGAAGTCGTGCTGATCGATGAGAAACTCGGCGTTACAATGACAGAAATTGTAAAAAGCGACAGGTAAGGATCATTGCAATGAGACTTTTAGTGATTGGCCCATTGCGGGCACCACTGATTGAGGCAACGCGTATGGCGATGCAGCGCGGTGCGGCAGCAACGACAGCCGAGAGTATTGCGCAGGGCTTGGATTTTCTGCGTAAGCGCGGCGCTGATCTCTTGATCGTCGATGTGGCGCTCGACATTGCCGCACTGATAAGGGCCCTAGAGGAAGAGCGGATTGCCACACCTGTTATTGCCTGTGGTACAAAGCTCGACAAAGATGCGGCAAGTGCTGCTATTGCGGCGGGCGCGCGGGATTTTCTTCCCCTACCGCCCGATGCCGAACTCATCGCCGCGATGCTTGAAGCTGTGACAGACTCAAAGCCAGCTTTTGTCTGGCGCGATCCGGCCATGGAACGTGTCGTGAGTCTGGCTGAGAAAATTGCAGCATCCGATGCGTCGGTGATGATTACCGGCGAAAGCGGCACAGGTAAGGAAGTGATGGCCCGCTTTCTTCATGACCGGTCGAAGCGGAAAGCCAAACCTTTTGTCTCTGTTAATTGCGCCGCTTTGCCAGAGGGTTTGCTTGAAAGCGAATTATTCGGTCATGAACGCGGCGCGCTCACTGGTGCGGTGGCGCGTCGAATCGGGAAATTCGAAGAGGCGGATGGCGGCACGCTACTGCTCGATGAGATTTCCGAAATGGATGCGCGGCTTCAGGCTAAGCTCCTGCGTGCGCTACAGGAGCGCGTGATCGATCGAGTCGGTGGCGGCAAGCCGGTGTCGGTCGACATTCGCGTACTCGCCACGTCTAACCGTAAGCTGGAAGAAGAGGTGCGGACGGGTCGGTTTCGGCAGGATCTTTATTATCGACTCAATGTTGTGGCGCTGCGGCTGCCGCCTTTGCGTGAGCGACCTACCGATGTGCTGGCGCTGAGCGAGCATTTCATTGAGCGTTTTGCGATGGCGAACGGGTTGCCTGCGCGGCCTTTGGCTGAGGCGGCCAAACGGCAATTGCTGGCGAATCCTTGGCGGGGCAATGTCCGCGAGCTTGAGAATGTTCTGCATCGCGCGGTGCTTGTCGCATCGGGGACAGAGATCGGCCTCGATGCTTTGATTGGCTTGGGTGAAGCCTATGGGTTGGGCGATGATGTCGATCGGGCGGCCGCGCGTGCGGGTGCGGTGCTGACACGGGATCTCGTTGGCCGCAGCGTAGCCGATGTTGAACGGGGGCTCATCCTCGATACGCTCGATCATTGCGGCGGCAACCGAACCCATGCTGCGCGGGTACTTGGGATTTCGATCCGTACCTTGAGGAACAAGCTCAATGAATATGCCGGTCAGCATGACATGGCCGTTCAGCCCGGGGCTTGGCAGGGCATGGCTGCGCGTTCGACCATCTCGTAGAAACCGCAGCCTGACATTTATTTGACATAAAGTTGGGGCGGGCGGCGATCCGCCACGTCGGCCCCCCTTGCCTTGCGCTTGGCACTGGGGCAGTGATGCCAAGCCCAATCCGGGCCTAGAGGCTTTGTGACGCATGAAGCGTTTGCTCGATTATGTGTGGCCAGTCATCGGCCTTGCAGCCGTCGTTTTTTCAGGTTGGCTTCTCTACAAAGAGCTGGCTGGTCTATCGGCAGCCGATGTTATCGGCAGCCTAAAGGCGATTTCTCTGTACCAGTGGACGATGTGTATCCTTGCCACCTTGCTCGCCTATGCGGCGCTTGCTTGGTACGACCGGATTGCGCTGCTCCATCTCGGGCACAAGCTTGGTTGGGGCTTCATCTCTCTCGTGTCCTTCACAACCTACGCATTGTCGCACAATATTGGTGCCTCTGTGTTTTCGGGCGCAATGGTGCGTTATCGCGCCTATTCCACAAAGGGGCTGACGGCTGGCGAAATCGCCGTGCTCGTGGCGTTGTGCTCGTTCACTTTCGCCTTTGGAACCATTTTACTTGGCGGTCTTGTACTGGTCGGTGAGCCGGAACTCGTGCAGCGCTTGTTCGATATTCCGATCTGGACCGCGCGCCTCATCGGACTTGGCATGCTCGCCTTCTGCGCGCTTTATATTGTCGGCTCGTGGCTCAATCTGCCGCCGCTCGTGATCGGCAAGTTCAAACTCTTCTATCCGCGGCTTGGCATTGCAGGCCGCCAATTGATCGCAGCGCCGATGGAGCTAATCGGGGCAGCGGCCATTATCTATTTCGCCATGCCAGAAGCGGGAAACCCCGGTTTCTTCGTTGTCCTCGGCGTGTTCCTCGCCTCGTTCTCCGCCGCGCTGCTCTCGCACGCACCTGGCGGTCTCGGCGTGCTTGAATTCATCTTCGTCAAAGCGATGCCGGATATGGCCAAGGCCGACGTGGTGGCAGCGCTTCTTGTTTTCCGTCTGCTCTATCTGCTGATCCCGCTGGCGTTTTCGATCGTCGTTGTGATTCTGTTTGAGCGTCAGCGCTTGGCGGATGTATTGCGGCGGACGAAAGATCAAGCCTGAGATCAAAGGCTGCCGAATGGCTTCAGTCGGACGCGCGGGGAAATCTCCTGCTGGGCCATCACGGGTGTGTCACGCCGCAACCTTTCCACGACTGAGCGCACATAAGGTCTCACATAGGCTGAGGTAACGAGGACGGGCGCGATACCTTCGCGCGCGGCTGCGTCGAACCGCTCGCGTAAGGTACTCATAAACTCACCGACCTTGGATGGTGCCATAGCCAGATGGCGGTCATCGCCCTGTCCGACAATCGCTTCGGCGAAGGCGTTTTCCCAACCTGGCGACAGCGTAACGATGGGCAGCAGATTGTCCGCGCCCAGATATTGCGCGCAAATCTGGCGCGCAAGACGAACGCGAACATTTTCGACAATCTCGCGTGGCGATTTTGTGAAGCCTGCAGCTTCTGCAATGCCCTCCATAATCGTACCGAGATCGCGGATTGAAACACGTTCGTCGAGCAGCGTCTGCAAGACGCGTTGAACTGTTGTCATGGAGAGCTGTGCGGGTACGATTTCCTTGACGAGATCGCTGTGCTCTTTCGGCAGTTCGCGAATGAGCTTTTGTAATTCCACATAACCGAGCAATTCACTGACATTGGCCTTAATCAGCTCTGTCAAATGTGTGGCAATGACTGTTGAGGCATCAACAACGGTGAGGCCCTGTAATTGCGCTTCTTCGCGTAAAGAGCCATCAATCCAGAGTGCTGGTAATCCGAAGCTCGGTTCGATCGTTGGTTGGCCCGGTAAATTGACCGGTGCGCCTGACGGGTCAAGACACATGAATTGTCCCGGATATACTGTACCGCGCCCGGCTTCGATGTCCTTGATACGGATGATGTAGAGATTGGGTTCGATTTGCACATTGTCAACGAGGCGCACTGACGGCATGAGGAAGCCGATTTCCGCTGCGAGATTGCGCCTTAGTGCGCGAATCTGCGCTGTCAGCTTCTCTTGTGTGTCGTCTTCTGCAAGCGAGACGACGGCGTAGCCAAGTTCCACCTTCACTTCGTCAACGCGCAGGGCCTCTGTGTAATTGTCTTCTGTTGGTGCAGGCTTTTTGTCATCGGTGAGTGTTTTCTCAGTCAGTGTCTCACGTTTCTGGCTGCTGCTGATATGCCAAGCAAACCAGCCCGCTCCGGCGGCGAGGCCAAAAAACGGTAGGAATGGAATACCCGGCATCAATCCAATCAGGGCCATGACAACAGCAGATAGGCCGAGCGCTTTCGGCATGGTGGCGAGTTGGGCAGCAAGCGCTTTGTCCGCAGCGCCCGCAACGCCGGCTTTCGAAACGAGAAGGCCAGCCGCGGTCGAAACGATCAAGGCGGGAATCTGCGTCACAAGTCCGTCGCCGACTGTGAGCAGCGTGAACGTTTTGCCTGCAGCAGAAAATGTCATGTCATGCTGCATCATGCCGATGATGATGCCGCCAATGATGTTGATGGCCGTTATCATGAGTCCGGCAATGGCATCGCCGCGCACGAATTTCGAAGCGCCATCCATCGCTCCAAAAAACGAGCTTTCGTTTTCGAGTGTCGTACGCCGTTCACGCGCTGTTTTCTCGTCGATAAGGCCCGCCGAAAGGTCGGCATCGATCGCCATTTGCTTGCCCGGCATGGCGTCAAGCGTGAAGCGTGCCGCGACTTCTGCAATACGTCCCGAGCCTTTGGTGATGACTACGAAATTGACCGTCAGCAGGATTACGAAAACGATGATGCCGATGACGAAATTCCCACCCATGACGAAATGGCCGAAGGCTTCGATCACGTGTCCGGCGGCGCCCGCGCCGGTGTGGCCATTGGCCAAGATAAGCCGTGTGGAGGCGAGATTGAGCGCCAGACGTAACATTGTGGCGATCAGCAGTACCGTGGGGAAGGCGGAGAATTGCAGAGGCGTCTCGATAAACAGCGCCGTCATCAGGATCAGCACGGAAAGGATGATTGAGACGGCGAACAGAAGGTCGAGCAGTAGCGGGGGCAGCGGCACAATGAGGATGACAATGATGCCCAGCACGACGAAAGCGAGTGCCATATCGCTTGAGCGCAGGCGGTTCGCGAAGGCACCAAGATCTTGCGGTAGTCCCGATGGCATGAAATTGCGCGGCCCCGGGCTGGCGTTGGCGGGCAATTCCGGCATGAGCAATCCTTGAAAAATGACGTGCGAAAAAATGCGCGGTTTGCGGCCGCACGAATAAACCTTGTCCTTTTATGGTGAATGGAGTGTTAACGATGACCCAAAACAGAAAAGGCGGCGCATGGGGCGCCGCCTTCTTCTGGACTTGGAGGGTCCCAAAAAGTAAGTTTTAGACGCTCAATGGCGGTATTGCTGGATACGCGTCGTGCGTAGTCCGGCAAGGCCATGCTCATCGATGGAGGCCTGCCAGGACAGGAATTCTTCCACGGTCAAGGTATAGCGGTTGCACGCTTCCTCGAGACTGAGCAGACCGCCGCGAACAGCAGCGACCACCTCAGCTTTACGCCGGATAACCCAACGCCGTGTATTCTGCGGCGGCAGGTCGGCGACAGTCAGGGGACTGCCATCCGGACCGATTACATATTTCACCCTCGGACGATAGGGTTCTGTCATGTTACGCTCACGCACGCTCGACAAACCAACAATGTTGAAGACCATAAGGGGCTCCGGCTTAAAATTTGACTAAGCCTTGTCGGCGGGGCTGGTCCCGGTTCGGTGCAACCGGGGTCTGGCTGGTCTCGGTTAGTTTCGCTGGATCTGGCGGACCTTGTCATAGGCGATCTGCTGGTTGCCCATCATCAGGATCGGCAGATCCCCCTCGAAACGGACCGCATCGACCACGCCTTCGATCTCTGTCGACACTGTTATGGCGCGGCCAGCCGGGTCCTTGGCGGCCACCGACAGCCTGTAATCGCCCGCCGGATGGGTCACCTTGTTCTGGTCCTTGCCGTTCCAGGTAAAGCTTTGCTGGCCCGCAGTAATCTTCCGTGTCTCGCTGTGGACGGTCTTATTGTTTTTGTCGGTGACGGTGAAGGTCGCTGTGCCTGCCGCCGGACTTTTGAGATTCCAGCTGGCCTGATTATTAGTGAGCGTTGCGGTTGAGCCGTCTGCTGTCAGCTTCATGCCGACGAAACCAGCAGCGACCGGCACACTCTGGGTTTTGCCCTGAACGATCAACGCTTCGAGCTGGCTGTTGGTTTTGAGTTGCTGTTCGACGCCTGCAAACTGCACGAGTTGCTGCGTGAACTGGTTCGTATCGAGCGGGTCGAGCGGGTTCTGATTTTGCAATTGCGTTGTTAGCAAGGTGAGAAACTGGTCGAAGGTGGCTGCGATCGATGCGCCGCTTTGTGGTTTGGCGTTTGTACTCGGTGCTGACGATCCGAGGGGTGACACGCTCATTTCAGATCCTCACATCGAGGCGCCCATCGGCGCGGCCGGCACTGACATTGACGCGGGCAGCGAGGCTGGGCGGCAGTTCGCCTTCGCCATCCACAAAGAAGCGCGTTATCGGCGGTCGATTTTGCGACTTATGCTGATCCTCCGGCGATGATTGACGGTCCGATAGGCTAAAATTCAGCGCGCCTTCGTCGCGCCGGAAGCCGGCCTGATCGAAGGCCTGTTCGAGGGCTCGCGCTTCCCGCACGATGAGTTGGAGCGCTTCTGGTTTTTCGGCTGCGATAGAGGCACGGATTGTCCCGTCATGATCAATCTCGAGCGCGACATCGATCCGGCCGAGCTCTTCGGGATTGAGCCTGATATCGAAACGGTTGCTGCCGGAGAGGGCCTTGATCGCAATCGAGGCGGGGAGGGCGGCAACAGGCAGAGGCGGTTGCGGCGGCTGTGATGCAGCCATGGGCGTCGGTGGCTCAGACAGCCGTGCTGCGGCCGCTGGAGCGGTTGCTGCTGCCGTTGGGCTTGCCTCGGCTTGTGGCAGTGATGCGGTCAGCAGGGCCTCGAATTGCTCACCTCCGCTCTGGGGTTTTCGCGCGTCCGATGCCGAATTCAATTCGGTTGGTCCGGGCAAACCGGCGGCATGGGTGTAAATGGTCCGGCCATTGCCATCGCGTCCCGTAGCGTCGTCCGCTTCCGCGCCGTTTTGAGGCGGTTCTGAACCGAATGCGGGAGGCGTGGACGGATGCGGCTGGGCAAAGGGTATGGCAGGCGCGGTCATCTCCGACGCTGTCTTGGCTCCAACTGTTTCGGCTCCAGCAGTTTCGGCCCAAGCTTTTTCTGTTCCGGCAAAGCGTGTCCCGGTCTCCGCAGCGGCATCGCCGATAGATTTTTCATCAGCTTGCTTGGCTTTTTCCGCCTCGGAGGCCGCCTTGGCCCTATCTTGCGCCTTGGCGGGGCCGTCAGTATCGCCTGCGGCCTCTTTCACAAGATCAGTGAAACGGGCGTCTTCCGATGCCTGTGTCCCGTCCGATGCGCCCGCCGCCTGTGGGTCGCGGGGCGGCGGGCGATCGGCCGGTTTCACGTCGCGGGGTGGGATTGGGGCTGCGTTCATGGGTCCTCGCTCAGTGCAGACTTTCTGAGAGCAAACGCTGCACCAGTCTTGCCGCTTGCAATTTCAACGGCTTAGGCACAAAAGGCAGGCGCGCTGGTGGAAAGAATTGCCCGGCTCAGGCAAATCCTGCCGCCCTGCGCTGGTCATGGCTGCGTGAAATCCCTACATTCAGATCAGCTCCAAGGAATGGACCCCATGATTGCCCCGCTTGATCTTCCCGGAGATCCCGCTTCGCACCGCGTTGTCGTCGCGATGTCTGGCGGCGTCGATTCCTCGGTCGTCGCCGGGCTGATGAAGCGCGCGGGCTATGATGTTGTCGGCATCACGCTTCAGCTTTACGATCATGGCGAAGCGGTGCATCGCGCCGGTGCATGCTGCGCCGGACAAGACATTCACGATGCGCGCCGTGTGGCGGAGCATATCGGTATTCCGCATTACGTACTCGATTATGAAAGTCGTTTCCGCGATTCGGTGATCGACAATTTTGTCGAATCCTACCTGCAGGGTGAAACACCGATCCCCTGCGTCGAGTGTAATCGCTCGGTCAAATTCCGCGATCTTCTGGCAACGGCACGCGAGCTTGGTGCCTCGGCACTGGCAACTGGCCATTACGTGGCAAGCCGTGCCGATGGAGACGGCGGACGCGCGCTTTATCGTGCGGCTGATCCCGATCGCGATCAAAGCTATTTTCTCTATGCCACGACACGCGAGCAGCTCGATCTATTGCGGTTTCCGCTCGGCGATATGGGTAAGGCGGAAACGCGCGCTCTGGCACGTGAATTCGGCCTCGCTATCGCCGATAAGCATGACAGCCAAGACATCTGCTTCGTGCCGAATGGCCGCTATACCGATGTGATTGAAAAATTGCGCCCCGATGCAGCGGAAGCGGGTGACATCGTTCATGTCGATGGTCGCGTGCTTGGCGCGCATCAGGGCATTATTCACTACACGATTGGCCAGCGCCGCGGTTTGGGGCTTGCAACGGGCGAGCCGCTCTATGTCGTTCGGATCGATGCGCCGAACCGCCGTGTGGTGGTAGGGCCGCGCGAAGCCTTGGCGACGCGCACGATCATTCTGCGGGATGTGAACTGGATCGGCGCCGGTGCGATGGAAGACGGGCGCGAAATTGCTGTGCGGGTGCGATCAACCCGGCCACCCCAGCCGGCTTTGTTGCGGCGCGAGGGCGATGCAATCAGCGTTGAATTGTTCGATGGCGAATATGGCGTGTCCCCCGGGCAGGCCTGTGTGTTTTACGACAGTGTGGATGCAAGGGCGCGCGTGCTTGGCGGCGGGATCATCAAGCGTGCAGCAGCGTTGACCGACGCAACCGAAATAGCAGCCTGACATCAAGAGGCAGACATGGCGGATGCGCTCGACAAAACGGCGCTGGAAGCGGCTTATGCACGCTGGGCACCTGTTTATGATTTGACCTTCGATGCGGTGATGGCACCCGGGCGTCGGGCCGCTATTGCGGCCGCAGAACGATGTGGCCCAACCATTCTCGATGTTGGTGCAGGCACGGGTCTCGAATTCACCCTGTTCGCGTCAACCTCGAACGTCACCGCCGTCGATCTCTCCGAGATCATGCTGCGCCGTGCGCGCGACCGGGTGCTGCAGAAACAGCTCGGCGCCATTAATGGCGTGCTCGTGATGGATGCGTTGCGCCTCGCTTTTGCGGATAACACATTCGATTCTACCCTTGCGCCCTATGTGATCACCGTTGTGCCTGACCCTGAAGCCACCCTCGATGAAATGTGGCGTGTCACGCGACCGGGCGGCGAGATTGTGCTCGTCAATCACATCGGCGCAGAAAAAGGGCTGATCGCTACTTTTGAAGGCTGGCTAGCAAAGCACGCGCCCAATCTCGGCTGGCGACCGGATTTTCCCTGGGCGCGTATCGGCGGTTGGATCGAAGGAAAGCCTGGCGCGCGTCTCATTGAACGCCGCACTCTCAATCCATTCGGGCTGTTCTCGCTGGTGCGGATTGGTAAGGGCGAGGGCTGAGATGCCCCACCTAGGAGACTGCAAGCCCCTGAACAGAAAAGATTATTCCGCGCCCGCTTTCGCCATTGACTTGGCCCGAAGGCGCGGCCTATAAGCCGCCGTCCTGCTGTCGGCCCCGGAAAGGCTGCGGCGCGGGGCGGAGTAGCTCAGCTGGTTAGAGCAGAGGAATCATAATCCTTGTGTCGGGGGTTCGAGTCCCTCCTCCGCTACCAAAACGTCAACGAAGACAAATAGTAGAGCAGGTATGCGCTGCCTTTTTGCAGCCCAAAAGCATCATCACGAGCCGATCTCAGTCCCAATCGTCCGAAATCAGTTTGCCGAATGTTCTGACGCTCGCTCGAGATACGTCTATCGTCCCCCGAACGGCGACGCTCGATGTCCCATATAAAATGACGTTACCGCTGAAAAGCGACTTTTGAATACCTTGGCCCACGGACAAGGCTAAGCCGCGTTTTACTGCGCATGATCGCGGGGCCAAATTCAAATAAAATACAGCGCACATTGAAACAGGTCGATTTCAAAGAAAGCGAAAGCCATTAAGGTGTTTTGAATAAATGCGCGCTCTCAATCGTCGCTGCGACATGTTCCCCCAAGATTGGAAGGGGCCTCGTTAAGCCTTCAATCGTAAGCGGCTTTGCCAGATTTCCAACGGTCAGTTCGGCGCGCCAGTACGGTCCCGTTTGGTGCACATGTGTAATAATCCCCGACAAAGGAGAAGAGCCGGGCTGAGCTAATTTGAAAAGATACGGACGAATATAGAGATCGGCAGTGCCATCGGCATAGTTTGTGGCGTCATAAACCCGATATCCATCGAAATAGGCTTGGCCGCCTTTTAGTTCGACGGGGATCACATTGGTTTCACCAAGAAATTTGCAGACGAAGGGCGTTTGCGGGTGCTCATAGATTTCATGAGGGCTTGCTAATTGCTCGATGATTCCATGGTTGAGAATAGCCACTCTATCGGCAAGCTCTGTGGCCTCAGCCTGATCATGGGTGACAAACAAAGTTGTTTGCCCAATGCGCGTATGCAATTCGCGTAGCCATTGCCGCAAATCTTTACGGACTTGTGCATCAAGCGCGCCGAAAGGTTCATCGAGCAAAAGAATGCGCGGCTCAATTGCTAACGCGCGCGCAAGCGCAACACGTTGCCGTTGACCGCCGGATAATTGGCTTGGGAAACGTGCCCCCAGTTCGCCTAATTGCACGAGATCAAGCAAATTATTCACTCGTTTATGAATCTCGCCTTCGTTGGGCCTTTCGCGCCGTGGGCGCGCGCGCAGGCCGAATGCAACATTTTCATAAACAGAAAGATGGCGAAAGAGCGCATAATGCTGAAAGACGAACCCTATGCGACGATCACGGAAACTCAGGCTTTCTGCATCGATATCGTCAAATAGAACGCGACCTTTTTCTACCTGCTCCAAGCCGGCGATTGCGCGCAAAAGCGTTGTTTTGCCGGAACCGGAGGGGCCAAGAAGCGCCATCAGTTCGCCTGGAGCAACTGTCATCGAAACGCCGCGCAAAGCAGGAAACTGACCGAATTTTTTCTCGATGTTTTCGACTGTAAGTGAAACTGGCATGATAAGATTCTCACGAATTGTGACGCATTGCCGCAATTTCCTTGGCGTAATGCCATTCGAGAATTGTTTTGGCGGCGAGGGTAATGAGGGCTAAAAAAGCCAAAAGCGATGCAACCGCGAATGCGGCTGTGCCCATGTATTCGTTGTAAAGGATTTCAACTTGAAGCGGTAGGGTTGTGGTGACGCCGCGAATTTTACCCGAGACAACAGCAACGGCACCGAATTCGCCCATAGCGCGCGCATTGCACAACAGCACGCCGTAGAGAAGGCTCCACTTCACATTTGGAAGGGTAATCTTAAAAAATGTCTGCCATGGCGACGCACCAAGTGTTAATGCGGCCTCCTCATCTGTTGAACCAAGCGTTTCCATATGTGGGATCAGCTCGCGTGCAACGAAAGGAAAAGTGACAAACATTGTTGCTAATACAATGCCTGGAAGCGCAAAGATGATTTCGATCCCATGTTCACGTAGCCAAGGACCGAAATAGCCTTGTGCGCCAAAAAGTAACACATAGATCAACCCGGCAATGACGGGCGAGACAGAAAACGGAAGATCGATCAGGCTGACGAGAAGATTTTTTCCACGAAAATCGAAGCGCGCAATCGTCCAGGAGCCGGCAATACCGACAATCACATTGATTGGCACAACGATGGCGGCCACGAGGAGTGTCAGCCGCATTGCAGAGAGAGCGTCAGGTTCCGTGATGGCTTCGAGATAAGTTGTCAATCCGCGCTGCAATGCTTCCATGAAGACGATTACGAGCGGCAGAAAGAGAAACAGTGCGAGGAAAGTGAGAGCGGTACCAATTAACAAGGCTTTGACCGCATTGGACTCACGCAAGGCACTTCCATTCCTTGCCGGCTGACTGCGTGATGCTGATATCATCTTAGACATAGCCGAGCTTCCTTCGACTCCAGCTTTGCACGGTATTGATGCAGATCAGCAGAACGAAGGATGCGATCAGCATTAAGGCGGCTACAATGGCGGCGCCAGCATAGTCAAATTGCTCGAGGCGAATGACGATGAGCAAGGGCGCCACTTCCGATACCATTGGAATATTGCCGGCGATAAAAATGACCGAGCCATATTCGCCGATGGCCCGCGCGAAGGCGAGGGTGAAGCCCGTCAGCAGAGCGGGCCATACATTTGGAAGAATGACTCCAAATACTGCCCGAAGCCTGCTTGCACCCAAAAGTGCTGCGGCTTCTTCTACATCTTGTTGTGCATCGGCCAAGACAGGTTGCACGGAGCGTACAACGAACGGAAGGCTGACAAAGATCAGCGCGACAACAACACCAGCCGGCGTATAAGCGATCTTAATGCCATATTGTGCCGGCCATGTGCCCAGCCAACCATTGCCGGCCCATAAAGCGGTGAGGGCAATCCCTGCGACAGCAGTGGGAAGAGCGAACGGAAGATCAACCGCCGCATCAACAAATCGGTGTCCCGGAAAGTCATAGCGTACGAGGACCCATGCAATCAGGAGCCCAAAAATCGAACTGACAATTGCCGCAATAAACGCCGCACCGAATGACAACCGCAAAGCGGCCAAAGTGCGCGGCGACGACGCAATAGCAATTATCTCACTCGGCCCAGCGCTTGCCGCTTTAAGAAATAAAGCGGCAAGAGGCAAAAGTACCACGAGCGAAAGCGCCGTGATGATGACCCCAAAACTTAAGCCGAAGCCGGGCAGAATGCTGGGCTGGCGAAAGCCTGTTTTGACAAGCATACTCATCGGCTGGGCTTATAAAGCGTGTCGAATGTGCCGCCATCGGCAAAATGCGTCTTCTGAGCCTTTGCCCAGCCGCCAAATGCGTCGTCGATGGTGACGAGATCAACCTTGACGAATTTTGCGAGGTCCTTTGGATCGGCCGCATCGGGAAAGCGCGGGCGATAATGATTACGCGCGATGATTGCTTGTGCGGCCGGCGTGTAGAGAAATTCGAGATAGGCTTCAGCGACAGCGCGCGTGCCCTTGCGGTCAACATTGGCGTCCAGCAGTGCCACAGGCGGCTCGGCCAAAATTGAGAGGCTTGGGACGACGATATCAAATTTTCCAGGCCCGAATTCATCAAGCGCCAAGAATGCCTCATTCTCCCATGAGAGGAAGACATCACCGATACCGCGTTGTGCAAAACTTGTCAGTGCACCGCGTGCGCCTGTGTCAAAAACAGGCACGTTGCGTAAAAGGGCGGACATGTAGTCGCGTATTTTCGCTTCATCTTTAAGGTTACGATCAGCCCATGCCCATGCGGCGAGATAATTCCAACGCGCGCCACCCGATGTTTTGGGATTAGGCGTCACAACGCCAATGCCTGAGCGAGCAAGATCGGCCCAGTCTTTGATGGCTTTCGGGTTGCCCTTGCGGACGAGGAACACGATGGTCGATGTGTAGGGCGAGGAATTATTCGGCAGGCGGCTCTGCCAATTCTGCGGCAGCAGCTTTGCGCGTTCGGCAATTGCAGAGATATCGCCAGCTAAAGCGAGCGTCACAACGTCTGCATTGAGCCCATCAATCACCGTGCGCGCCTGCGCCCCAGAGCCGCCATGGGATTGGCGGATGCTGAGTGCGCTGCCGTTTTTCTTGCGCCATTCGGCAGAGAAGGCTGCGTTCACCGCGCGATAGAGTTCGCGTGTCGGATCGTAGCTGACATTGAGCAGTTCAACCGTTTGGGCGCGTGCTTGGCTCATCGCAACAAAGAGGATGGCGAAGGCAGCAAGCGTCAGACCGATGTCGAAGATGCGACGTCGTCTGCCGATGGCCGGTGCGGATCGTGGATGAACCAAGACATGCTTTCCGGCGTTGAAGAGCAAGCGATCGCCCATAACCTTCACCTCTACTAAACCGATAAAGTTTATCAAAATAGTCAACATTAAAGATAAGTGCAACCAGAAGCGGCCTAATTTTCCTTCAACTAGATGTAAGAGCCTGAAAAATCAGAACTATCTTCTGATTTAACGACATTGCTTGAATTCGCCTGAGCCAGCATATCGGCGAGGCTTGTCCGCTCAAGTGATTCAACTTGCGCCTTATAGGCTTCCATCAAGCCGATACGAAGGGCGCAGTTCTCTTCGCTCTGGCAATCGTCGCAACGGCGATAGAAGTTGACCGAGAGGCAGGAGAGCGGTGCGATCGGCCCATCCATGATCCTCAGAACATTCCCTAGCGTAATCTCTGAGGCTGGCTTGGCTAACCTAAAACCACCTTCTTTGCCGCGCCTGCTTTCGACAAAGCGGTGACGTTTCAAGTCAAGCAGGATCTGTTCGAGGAAGCTGCGTGGGATGCTGCCCCCATATTCGGCAATCTCTCGCGTCTGAAGCGGCTTTCCCGATTCAGTTGCAGCCAGCGCCAACAGCGCCTTAATCGCGTAGCGAGCTCTTTGAGAAATCATAAGCCTTGATATGCGCGTAGAAAAAAACAAGCAACAGAAAACATCATCAAAAACGTAACTCCATCACGGTGTTGCATGCCCCACATGGCCCTAGGTCGGGCAATTCCGTTCGCAACGAAAATTTGTGTTTGCCCTTGCATTGCATGTTTTTGCGCCGTGCTTGGTCGTGCAATTTCAATACGCCGCTTGCTGCAAGTTGATTTTCGCTACAGAGCGGCATGAACCAAATGTAATGGCCGTCGGCTGGTCGCATCGACCTACAAAACGTTGAAACAGCGGATGCTGATGCACAACAAGCACCGCCGCGCGAGCGAAACGTGTCTGATTGAAAAGGCAACGTGATTCATTGTCTTGCATCGGAGCGCGGCTGGCTCATGCAGGGCCTGTATGCTTCCGAATGGGAAGGGCATTGATCAGTGTTTTTTAGATATGAAAGTTGCGGCCTCTTTTGATTTATGAAACAATTCCATATCGAATTTGATGCGATTGAGGTCCTTCTTCCATGATCGGTAACGTCTTCCGTGCGCTGACGCTTGCTTTGCCAGCATTTCTGTTTTTGTCGCTGACGAGTTCAGTATTTGCAGAAGATTCCTACAGTGTGACGAGCCCTACAGAATCGTCTGCCCGCTTCTCCAAAATTGAGTTGAAGTATGTCGGACGCCAGACGGACCGTCTTGTCATTGACAATGGCCCTCCGGGTCACTCGATTAGTGATACTGCAGACAGTTATGGCGAATTGCTTGATGCCAAAAAGAACATCATCGGTCGGTTCGACGTCATCACGCGCGCGACCGATGTATGGCATGATGGAGAGCGCCGCATGCTCGTTGTGGAGTATTCATTTGGCGAGGGGCGGGACGCTTTTCTCATGATGGGTGTCGGCCATTTTATGGCCAACACGGGACGTGCTCATGAGCATCGTAAACATGTATTCGCTGTTACGGGCGGCAAGGGACGCTTCATGGGCGCTTTTGGCGAGTGCACCGTGGCGCGGGTTAATGCCGTGGATACGGAATCCAATTGCACGCTTTACGTGCCACGCTTTTGACTGCCGTCGGCCTTAGGCGACGCTTCGGTTGCGCGCTGTTGTGCCATTAGGTTGGCGGGAGGCTCGGGACGTGATTGTCGTCCAGAATGAGGAAAATCCAGCGTTCGTTGATGCGGCGAGCTAAGCCGTAGCGTTAAAGATTAAGTAGAGCACGGCGTACGGTCTCACGCTGAATCCGGACAGCGCGGGCGACATCTGCAATCGAAGCAGCGTAATAGTGATTGATGCTTCCATCGGTGTTGCTGCACGCCACAACGAGCGCATGCCAGACGAGATATTCGACTGGCGACACCTCAAACAGGGCCAATGAATAATTGAAGGTTTCAACGGTTCTGGTTGAAAAATCAGTGTCGTGGAACACGTGGTCTCGTCTCGTCTGCAAACTCCCTTAAGGTAAGATGGAAATCGAGGCTAATCGAGAGCAAGTGCATTCACGGTGGAGCAAAATGTAAATGTAAAGCTTATAAAATAGGAAAATATACAAAAACTATAATAATCAACAGAATGAGCTATATTATATCAAGAATGGATCAATGCGCGGTTTTACCATCTGGGGCGGCCGTTTGTACGAGCCTCATTTTGGGGTGGCGGCGGTGCTTGCGGGCTGGATCTTTTGTGCGTCAGTGGATGTCATAGGGGCCGCTCAGGCTTGGTATTTCCATTAAATTGCGTGGTATTTCAGACAATAAGCACAAATTTGTGCACGCATGTTTATCCGCACATGCTATGTGTCTGCCGTGAAACGAGGGTGCTCAATGATGATTAGGTTGATTGTGGGCGTAGTGGCCCTTTTCGGTTTTGTTTTGCCAATGCATGCGCAGACGACGGCGCTTAGTACGCCACCTGCCATGGTTTCCACCATGTCACAGGACGAGATCAATGCATTTGGC
>JAIYCE010000030.1 GCA_027488155.1 Hyphomicrobiales bacterium
CAAAAACTTTCTCGATTGGGTCCGCGACGATTATGACCCCGAGCGACTGAAGCAATCCTTCAAAACGGGAATGGTCTCCGAACTCGTCGTCGACCGTATTCTCCACCGCGAATAAATCATGCGGTCTGCAGACGATGCAGGCGTCGATAAAGGCCGTCACGTTCGATCAACGCATCATGCGTGCCGCGCTCGACGATGCGCCCATCTTCCATAACAATAATGAGATCGGCCTCACGGATCGTCGACAGCCGATGGGCAATCACGAGGGAAGTGCGCCCTTTTGCCAACCGGTCGAGCGCATCCTGCACGGCGCGTTCGGATTCCGAATCGAGCGCGCTCGTCGCCTCATCCAAAATGAGGATGGGTGCGTCGCGCAGAATGGCCCGCGCAATCGCGATGCGCTGGCGTTGCCCGCCCGAAAGTCGTGACCCGCGTTCCCCAACGCGTGTCTCATAACCCTCTGGCAATTGCATGATGAAATCATGGGCGGCTGCCGCCTTAGCGGCTTGTTCGATATCAGCATCGGTCGCGCCCGGACGACCAAGGCCGATATTGACGCGCACCGTTTCATCGAACAGGAGCGGGTCCTGCGACACGGCGGCCATGGCGTCGCGCAGCGAAGCTAACGTCACGCGCCGGATATCGTGACCATCGATTTCAATCGCGCCATCCGACACATCGAAAAGACGCGGCACAAGCGAAAGCAATGTCGACTTGCCAGAGCCCGACGGGCCGACAAGTGCAATACGTTGGCCTGGTTCGATCGTCACTGCGATAGAATGTAGCGCAGGTTCATGGTTATCGTAGGAAAACGACACATCGCGAAAAATGATGCGCCCCTGCACTTTATCGAGGGTTACTGCATCGCTTGCATCAATGATCTTCGGCTTGGTATCGAGCGTACCGAAGAAGCGGTGGAGAGCCGCAGCAGCTTCCTGCAAAATTGAATTCAAATTGCCGATGGCGCGGAGCGATTGCGCGGCAAGCAACAGCGCAGTGATGAAGCCCGTGAAATCGCCAACGGTCGCCTGCCCGCTGATAATGCGCCAGCTGATGAAGAACAGCACCGCGGCGACCGCCAACCCGCCCGCACTTTCCAAAAGCGGATCGAGGCGCGCACGCTGATCAGCACCTTTCATTTTAAGCTGACGCATGGTCTCGAAACTGATCTGCGCACGCGCAGCAAGATAATCCTCAAGCCGATAGGTTTTAGCGATCCGCGCCGCACCGAGACTCTCGGCGACATGGCTCGCCATGCTGCCAGTCTCTTCCTGCATCGCACGGGCATTGCGGCGGAGTTTTTTGGCAATGCCCTGCATCGGCGGCAAAATAATCGGGATCGCGATCAGCGCAACAAGCGTCATCTGCCAATCGATCCAGAACATTGCAGCGATTACCGCCACCGCTGTCCCGGCATCGCGCAGAAACACCGCCGATAACCGCGTGAGCGCTTCACGGATATAACCAAAATCTGTCGTGAAGCGTTGCGTAAGTGCAGCGCTCGAATCGCGTGCGAGTTGTGCCATGTCAGC
This sequence comes from Hyphomicrobiales bacterium, assembly GCA_027488155.1. Taxonomy (GTDB): domain Bacteria; phylum Pseudomonadota; class Alphaproteobacteria; order Rhizobiales; family Beijerinckiaceae; genus TNE-4. The sequence continues at coordinate 1,533 of JAIYCE010000030.1, forward strand.
ATGGATCAGTCGATCATAGAGGGCGCTCTGCATGTCCGCTTCAATGCGTGTGACGACCCGATTGGTCAGCATAGCGAGCCCATACATGGCCGCGCCCTTGATCGAAGTGACGAGAATGACGACCAGCGGAATCCAGGTGATGGCGGCATGGTCGCGCGCTTCGAACGCATCAAAGGCGCGCTTGATGATGACGGGGTAGAGGCCAGCCGCTGCCGACAGGATCGCCACGACAACAGTGATGCCCACGAGCGAAGGCCAATGCGGCTTCAACCAATCGCGCCACAGCCGCCCCATGAGAGGCAGAAAGGCAGCCCCGCCCTCAATCCCGGATTGTGCCATCAGCCGTGTTCCCGCCCCGGCGGCCTTGCGCCGAAGATCGCGCTGCCGACCCGGACATGAGTGGCCCCGAGCTGGATGGCTTCGCGGTAATCGGCGCTCATGCCCATGGACAGAACCTTGAGCTGATGACGGGCGGCGATCTTCGCCAGAAGCGCAAAATGCGGCGAAGGTGGCTCATCGGCGGGGGGAATGCACATCAGCCCTGCGAGGGCGAGGCCGCGTGCGCGGCAGGATTCGATAAAGGCATCGGCATCCTTGGGTGAGACGCCAGCCTTTTGCGGCTCATCACCCGTGTTGATTTGGACGAGAAGCGTCGGAATCCGCCCCGAACGGGCCATTTCCTTCGGCAACTCCTTCAAAAGCTCCGCGACAAGGCTCTCCCGATCGACCGTCTCGATCACATCGAAGAGGCCCACCGCCTCCTTCACCTTATTGGACTGCAAAGGCCCGATCAGATGAAGTTCGACGCCGGGGAAATCGGCCTTCAGCCCCGGCCATTTGGCCTTGGCCTCCTGCACGCGGTTCTCGCCGAAAACCCGCTGGCCGGCAGCCAGCACCGGACGGATGATGTCGGCTTCCATCGTTTTGGACACTGCGACGAGGGTGACATCCTCCACGGGGCGCTCGCAATCAGCGGCGGCTGTGGCGATGTCGCTTCTGACTGCGGCAAGCCGTTTAACGGCGTCGTCCATTCCTCGCCCCTTCTGTTGACCGGGAAGCCGAATTCATGTCCTAGTCCGGCCGAACCTTGTCCGGCAAGGCCTTCCGGCTTGCGGGGCTTGTCCGAAGATCCCGAAGACCCTGAAATTCCTGACGAGAACCATGCGATCCGAGCGGTATAACGCCCGTGAGTCCGAGCCGAAATGGCAGGCCGAATGGGAGCGCAAAAAGCTATTCAGCACGCGGAACGACGATCCGCGCCCTAAATATTATGTGCTGGAGATGTTCCCCTATCCTTCTGGCCGGATCCATATGGGTCACGTCCGCAATTACGCGATGGGCGATGTGGTTGCACGCTATCGCCGCGCCAAGGGCTTCAACGTCCTGCATCCCATGGGATGGGATGCGTTCGGCATGCCGGCGGAAAATGCGGCGATGGCCAACAAGGTGCATCCGGCCGAATGGACCTATGCCAATATTGCGACCATGCGCGGCCAGCTCAAATCGATGGGCCTGTCGCTCGATTGGGATCGTGAGATCGCGACCTGCGATCCATCCTATTACCGCCACCAGCAGCGGATGTTTCTCGACTTCCTAAAAGCGGGATTGGTCGATCGCAAAACGGCGAAAGTGAATTGGGATCCGATCGACCAGACCGTGCTCGCCAATGAGCAGGTGATCGATGGCCGCGGCTGGCGTTCAGGCGCGCTCGTCGAACAGCGCGAATTGACGCAATGGTTTTTCAAGATCGCCGATGATTCCCAAGAACTGCTCGACGCGCTTGAGGGTCTCGATCGTTGGCCGGAAAAAGTCCGGCTTATGCAGAAGAACTGGATCGGCCGTTCGGAAGGTCTTCTCGTCAACTTCGCGCTCGATGCAAAGACGACGCCGAAGGGTGAGAGCGATCTCGAAATCTTCACGACGCGGCCCGACACATTGTTCGGCGCGAAATTTCTGGCGCTTGCGCCCGATCATCCGCTTGCCAAAGCGGCGGCCGAAAATAATCCCGGCCTCGCCGATTTCATTGCCGAATGTAAACGCATGGGCACGGCGCAGGAAGAAATCGAAAAGGCCGAGAAGCGCGGCTTCGATACTGGCATCCGTGCCGTCCATCCGTTCGATCCGAACTGGACGCTGCCGGTCTATGTCGCGAATTTCATTCTGATGGATTACGGCACAGGTGCGATCTTCGGCTGCCCCGCGCATGACCAGCGCGACCTCGATTTCGTCAACATGTACGGCCTCGGCAATACGCCCGTCGTCTGCCCCGAAGGTCAGGATCCGCGATCCTTCGTCATCACCGACACCGCCTATGTCGAGGATGGACGCATGATCAATTCGCGATTCCTCGATGGCATGACGACGGCGGAAGCGCGCGAAGAAGTTGCCAAGCGTCTCGAAAGAGATATGCGCGGCGGCAAACCTGTCGGCAAGCGCAAGGTGAATTTCCGCCTGCGCGATTGGGGCATTTCACGCCAGCGTTATTGGGGCTGCCCGATCCCGGTGATCCATTGCGAGAGCTGCGGCGTCGTGCCGGTGCCGAACAAGGATCTGCCGGTCAAATTACCGGACGATGTCACCTTCGACGTGCCCGGCAATCCACTCGATCGCCATCCGACTTGGAAACATGTCGATTGCCCGCAATGCGGCAAGAAGGCCCGACGCGAAACGGACACGATGGACACTTTCGTCGACTCGTCCTGGTATTTCGCCCGCTTCACCGATCCATGGAACGAGACGGAACCAACGACGCGGCAGGCGGTGGATCATTGGTTGCCGGTCGATCAGTATATCGGCGGAATTGAACATGCGATTCTGCATCTTCTGTACTCGCGCTGGTTCACCCGTGCGATGAAGCGCACGGGCCATGCCGGCCTCGACGAACCTTTTGCGGGTCTCTTCACGCAAGGCATGGTGGTGCACGAGACCTATCGAGCGCCGGACGGTTCATGGGTCGCGCCGTCGGAGCTTGAAATTACCAGCGACGGAGCCAACCGTCGCGCCAAGCGTTTGACGGATGGCCTCGACATTGAGATCGGCGCGATCGAAAAGATGTCGAAGTCCAAGCGCAACACTGTCGATCCCGACGACATTATCGGCACTTATGGTGCCGATACGGCGCGTTGGTTCATGCTGTCGGATTCCCCGCCTGAGCGTGACGTGATCTGGACCGAAGAAGGCGTGCAAGGTGCCGCCCGCTTCGTGCAGCGCGTCTGGCGTCTAATCGGAGACATCGCCGACCGTGCAGGCGTGGCAAGGTCAGCGTCCTCCTATTCGGATGCGGCGCTTGCCGTGCGCAAGGCGGCGCACAAGGCTTTGGTGCGGACCGAGGAAGATGTCGAGCGTCTGCGGTTCAACCGGTGCGTTGCGCATATTTATGAACTCGCCAATGCGTTGCAGGCTGCACTTGCATCCGAAAAGGGCGAACTCGATGAAGGGATGAAGGCAGCACTCACTGAAGCGGGATCAATCCTTGTGGGCATTCTCGCGCCGATGATGCCGCATTTGGCGGAAGAATGCTGGGCGGCTTTGGGCCATGCGACGCTGGTGGGCGAACAAGCCTGGCCTGTCGCCGACCGTGCCTTGATCGTCGAAGACACGATCACACTGCCGGTGCAGGTGAATGGAAAGAAGCGCGCCGATATTGTTGTTGACCGCAACGCAGATCAGGCGACGATAGAGAAAGCCGTCCTTGCACTCGAGGCGGTGCAACGCGCGATGGAAGGCAAGCCCTTGCGCAAATTCATTGTCGTGCCGCAAAGGATCGTCAATGTCGTCGTCTAACAATTCTGGACGGATTTCACGTCGCGCCTTGCTGATCGGATTGGTAGGCTTGCCGCTCGCCGGTTGTGTGCGTCCCATGTATGCGACCATCGACAGCAAAGGGGTCGTCACGAATAGCCAGCTCGCGGCCATCGACATCAAGCCGGTGCCGGAGCGCTTCGGCCATTACCTGACCGAAGATCTGCGCTTTGCCTTGCACGGCGGCAGTCCGGCGGCGACGATGAAGTACCGCCTCGAAATCACGGTGACCCGCTCTGTTGTGACGCCGATTATCGATACATCGACCGGCCGCGCCGATGTCGCGACCATGCGGGCCGATGCCTATTTCCGTCTGCTACCATATGAAGGTGGGACGGTATTGGTCGATGGGCGCGCGACGGGTTCGGCGTCTTATGACCGGCTTACACAGCGTTATGCGGGCCTGCGCGCGGGAATCGATTCGGAAAAGCGCGTTGCCGAGACGCTCGCCGAACAGATCCAGACGCGCATCGCGGCCTATTTCGCCACGAAATCCTGACCATGGCGAAGCTGACGCGGTCCGGTGAGGTCGAGGCCTTCGTCCGGAAACCGGATAGAGTCTTTCGCGTCATTCTCGTTTATGGGCCCGATTCGGGTGCCGTTTCCGAGCGCGCCCGCGCCGTTGCTCGCGCCCTTGTCGATGATCCCGACGATCCGTTCCAACTCGTACGGATGGAGGGCGACGATCTCGCGTCCGATCCCGAGCGCTTGTCCGATGAAGCATTCACCGTGCCCTTGTTCGGCGGTAAGCGTGTCCTCTGGGTGCGTCTAGGATCAAAAAATCTCGCCCCCGCATTGGAGCCGCTTCTGAAAAGCGCTGAGCCGGAGGCGAAGATCGTTATCGATGCGGGCGACCTCGCGCCCAAACACGCCATCCGTGCGATGGTCGAAGCATCGAAACATGCGATGGCCCTCGCCTGCTATCTCGATGAAGCACGCGATGTCTCTGCACTCGTCAATGATACGTTTCGGGAAGCGGGCGTCTCGGCACCACGGGATGTGATCACGCTCGTCGCGTCACTGCTCGGCTCGGACCGTTTGCAGACACGGCAGGAATTGCAAAAGCTCGTCACCTTTGCAGGCCAAGGCGGGACACTGACCGTCGAGGATGTCGAAATCTTGATGGCCGATGCCTCGGCCTTAGCGTACGACAATCTGATCGACGCCGTGTTCACGGGGCAAGCGGCGCAGGCAGACCACGCGCTGGCGCGAATGCTGGCAGAAGGAAATGACGCCGGTGTGATGCTGGGTTTTGCGCTACGTCATGCGATTTCTTTGCAGAAAAGCCGCATCGCCCTCGATGGCGGTACGCCGATGGACTCGGTGATGAAAAGCGCGCGTATTTTTTTCAAACGGCAAACCGCATTTCAAAAGCAAATGCGGATCTGGACGCTCGATGCACTCGATAGTGCGATTGCACAATTATCAGATGCAGTCGTCACGACACGCAAACAGAATGCGATGGCCGACAGCGCAGCCTCGCGTGCCATGCTACGGATTGCGTTAGCGGCACGTGCCCGCGCCTGAGGATCAATCGCGCAGGCGGCGGCAGAGATCGTCGAGCTGATCGAGCGTCGAATATTTCAACCGCAATTCACCGCCCTTCGGGCCATGCTCGATCGAGACATTGAGGCCGAGGACATCTTCGAGCGCCTTTTCAAGCGCGCGAGTGTCGGGATCTTTTTCAGCCTTGGGGCGCGGCGTCTTGCCGGTTGTGGCCTTGGTCTCATCTTGCCCGAGCTTCTCGACATCGCGGACATTAAGACCCTGTTCGACGATGCGCTTGGCCACCGCCTCGGGATCATCCACTGAAAGCAGCGCGCGCGCATGGCCCGCTGTCAGCACACCTTCGGCCAGCATTTGCTTGACGCTGTCGGGTAGCTTCAAAAGGCGTAGCATATTGGCGACATGGCTGCGGCTTTTGCCTATGATCTTGGCAAGATCGGCCTGAGCGTAGCCGAAATCGTTCATCAGTTTCTCATAGCCGAGCGCTTCTTCGAGCGCATTCAGATCGGCGCGCTGGACGTTTTCGATGATGGCCAGTTCGAGCGCTTCGCGGTCGGTTGCCTCGACCAACGTGATTGGTACCTCGTGCAGAGCGGCACGTTGTGCGGCACGCCAACGACGCTCGCCCGCGATGATCTCATAAACATCGGCCATGCCGGGCATGGCGCGGACAAGGATCGGCTGAATGATCCCTTTCTCTCGGATGGAGTTGGAGAGGTCTTCGAGATCCTCGTCGATGAAGGTCTTGCGCGGGTTGCGCGGATTGGGGCGGAGGAATTCGGTTGGCACACGACGTTGACCGCGTGATCTTTCGACGACAGAGACTTCATCTCCCATGTCGCCTATAAGCGCCGCAAGACCGCGCCCGAGGCGCGATTTCTGTCCGTCGTCCGCCATTTTAAGCCCTTGTTATTCTTATGTTAATTACGCGGCCGCATGGAGGCGGCGTTCACGCTGGATGATTTCCGAGGCCAGCTTGAGATAGGCCTGTGCGCCGGAACATTTCAGATCGTAAAGCAAAACCGGCTTTCCGTGCGAGGGCGCTTCGGACACGCGCACATTCCGCGGGATGACGGTCTGATAGACCTTCTCACCCATGAAGGAGCGCACATCGCTGACCACTTGCGCCGACAGATTGTTGCGCGGGTCGAACATCGTCAGCACGACGCCATGAATGGTGAGGCCGGGATTCAGCGCAGCGCGCACCTGCTCGACGGTCTTCAAAAGCTGCGAAAGGCCCTCAAGCGCAAAGAACTCGCATTGCAACGGTACGAGCACGGCATCGGCTGCCACCATGGAATTGATGGTGAGGAGATTGAGCGAGGGCGGGCAATCGACAAGGATATAGGTATAGGTTTCGACCCCAGCGGCGATGCGCTCGTCATGGAGTTGCTCGACCGCCTTCTTCAGGCGATGGGCACGGTCACGCTCAGGAGCGATTTCCAATTCGACGCCAAGGAGATCGAGCGTTGAAGCAGCGATCGACAGACGCGGGACAGCCGTATCGATGATGGCAGCCGAGAGTGGAGCCTCGCCGACAAGGACGTCGTAAGTGGAGATGCGGCGGCTTTTCCGATCGATACCAAGACCGGTCGAGGCATTACCCTGCGGATCAAGATCGATGATGAGAACCTTCTCGCCAATGGCGGCAAGCGCCGTGCCGAGATTGATTGCCGTTGTCGTCTTGCCGACACCACCCTTTTGATTGGCAAGGGCCAACACGCGCGGTTGTGCGCCATTACGGCTTAGACGGATCGAATCCGTTTCCTGTTGGGACTTGGAATCACTCTGTGTCATCGCCGTTGGCACCAACCCGCTTGTCAGCCTGTTCGACCCGGAGGATACGCGCCTTGGGATCGGTGAGGCTCGGAAGCTCAATAGCCCTTATTTTCCAACATTTAGCGGCTTCCGTCAATTCATTCGCAAGATCTTGTCCTTTTGGAAAAAGTGCGACGGTCCCCTTCTGCAAAAGAGGCGAGGTCATTTCCAGAAGCACGTTGAGCGGGGCTAGCGCCCTTGCGGTAACGATTTCCGCAGGCGGGAGTCGATTCGCCATAGCCTCGATCCGTTCCGGATGGACGGTCACGGGAAGGCCAAGTAGGCGAGCTGTCTCACGCAAAAAAGCGCATTTGCGATCATTACTTTCCACAAGATGAACGCGCGCGCCTGGAACGTCGATCAGTGTTGCCGCGATCACAAGCCCTGGGAAACCAGCACCTGACCCGAAATCAGCCCAAACCTTGGCATCGGGAGCGGCGGCTGCAAGCTGGAGGGAGTCGGCGATATGGCGGAGCCAAACCTCATCTAATGTGCTTGGCCCAACCAAATTCTTGATCTTTTGCCAGCGCGCAAGATTGTCGACGATGCCCTGCAGCTTCGATTCTGTTTCACGTGAAACAGGAGTGATGGCAAGAGCCGCGGCCTTGTCTGAAACCATCAGACGCTCACTTTCGTACGCGCTGCCGCTTTCGCATGCGCGACGAGAAGGGTCAGTGCCGCCGGGGTCATGCCTTCGACGCGGCCGGCCTGACCGAGCGTCCGCGGTCGAACGGTCTCCAGTTTGCCAGCCAATTCGGCGGAAAGGCCCGAGATCGACGTAAACGAAAGACTGTCGGGCAAGGCCATATCTTCATCGCGCTTGAAGGCCGCAATGTCCCGGTCCTGCCGCTCGAGATAGACAGCGTATTTGGCATCGGTTTCGACACGCGCAGCGATGCGCCCGGGAACGTTTTGAAGCTCCGGCCAAATTCGGGTGAGATCAGCCCAAGATACGGTCGGATAGGAGAGGATTTCGAAAGCGGTGCGGCGGCGGCCATCCTGATTGAGCATCAGTCCGCGCAAAGCGGCTTCGTTCGGAGTGAGTGTCCGCTCGTTCAGCGAGGTCAACGCCGCGGACAATTGTGCCTGCTTCGCTCCGAAATGCGTTCGCCGTTCGCGCGACAGACAGCCAAGCGCCTCGCCCAGCGGCCCAAGCCGTTCGTCGGCATTGTCCGAGCGCAGTGAAAGCCGGTATTCGGACCGCGACGTGAACATGCGATAGGGCTCGGTGACACCCTGCGTCACGAGATCGTCGATCATCACGCCGAGATAGGCCTTGGTCCGATCAATGGTGATCCCATCCTGGCCACCCGCCAAACGCGCGGCATTCAACCCAGCCAGCAGCCCTTGCGCCCCCGCCTCCTCATAGCCGGTGGTGCCGTTGATCTGTCCAGCGAGGAAAAGCCCGCGACAGGCTCTCAGCTCCAGAGTCGGATCAAGCGCACGCGGATCGACATAATCATATTCGATGGCATAGCCGGGGCGAATGATCCGAACCTGATCGAGGCCCGGCATCGCGCGAATGAAGGCTTCCTGCACATCAACCGGGAGCGAGGTCGAAATTCCGTTCGGATAGACCGTCGGATCATCCAGCCCTTCTGGCTCAAGGAAAATCTGATGATTCGTTTTGTCGGCGAATCGAACGACCTTATCCTCGATGGACGGGCAGTAACGCGGGCCGCGCCCCTGTATCTGTCCCGAATACATTGGTGCCCGGTGGAGATTCGCACGGATTACCTCATGCGCCTCAGGCGTGGTGTACGTAATGCCGCATGCGATCTGAGGCACGGCTACACGCGTGCTCAAATCTGAAAACAGCTCCGGCTCGTCATCGCCATATTGCCATTCGAGTTGTTCCCAGCGAATGGTGCGGCCATCAAGCCTCGCGGGCGTTCCAGTTTTGAGACGGCCCATCGGTAGGCCCAACCCATAGAGCGATTGCGCAAGCCCAAGCGAAGGCCGGTCACCGACACGTCCTGCCGGTTCTTGATGCTCGCCACAATGGATTAAACCATTGAGGAAAGTGCCGGTTGTTAAAACCACGGCCCCAGTCGCAAAGACCCGGCCATCGGCCAGTTCGAGACCATACACCCGTCCATCCCGAACAATCAGTCGTTCAGCCTCACCCTCGACAAGAGTCAGTCCCGACTGTTCGCGAAGCAGTTTCTGGATCGACCGCCGATATAATTTCCGATCGGCTTGGGTGCGGGGACCGCGCACGGCGGGACCCTTACGCCGGTTCAAGAGCCGGAATTGAATGCCGGCCGCATCGGCAGCGCGGCCCATCAATCCATCGAGGGCATCGATCTCCCGAACCAGATGCCCCTTCCCCAATCCGCCAATAGCCGGATTACAGGACATGACCCCGACAGTCTCGATCCGCTGGGTTACCAATGCCGTGCGCGCACCCATTCGGGCCGCAGCCGCAGCCGCTTCTGTACCGGCGTGGCCGCCACCGACAATGATGACGTCATAAGTCATGGAGGGGGAAAGCATGTCGATGTCCATACCTCAAAGCAGCGATAGAGTCGAGAAATTCAGGGTGGCTGTTTCACGTGAAACACGCCGTGGTTGAGCATTCGCCGCGCTCAAGACTCGTCCTAGTTGTTTCACGTGAAACATCGGGTTCACTTGCCGATACAGAAACCAGAGAAGAGACGATCCAGAACCTCTTCGACGTCTACCTCGCCGGTAATCCGCCCCAAAGCACGAGCTGCGAGCCGCAAATCCTCTGCGACCAGCTCAGTGGCCCCCTCCGCATCCCCTTCCAACGCGCGGTGAAGACAAAGCAATACCTCTTGCAACGCGGCGCGGTGACGCTCCCGTGTGATTAGAACGCCCTCGCCCGAGGCAAAAACCCGTTCGGCACGCTCTTGAAGCAGAGCTAGCAGCGCGTCGATTCCTGCCCCCGTTGTCGCCGAAACAGACATGCTCGCCTCAGCCTCGCCCAAATCAGCCTTAGTTCCTAGAACGAGGACGTTTGGACCCTCAAACGGACAGGCCTCGCCGCCAGGCGCTTGCAGCCAAAGTACAAGGTCAGCATCGGCAATCCGGGCCTGCGTGCGTTTGATCCCTTCCCGTTCGACCGCATCCTCGCTCTCGCGCAAACCAGCCGTATCGATGAGTAGGACCGGATAGCCGCCAAGGTCGAGATGAACCTCAATGACATCACGTGTTGTCCCCGCCATTGGCGATACAATCGCAGCATCCCGACGAGCCAAACGGTTCAACAGCGTCGATTTACCGGCATTGGGCGGTCCCGCCAGAACGATCCGGTAACCATCTCTTAACCTTTCCGGCCTTTGCGGCTTCCGAAGCTCGGATTCGATTTGGTCCCGAATCGATTCCGCCATCCTCAATCCATCGGCGATCACCTTGTCCGAAACATCGCTTTCATCGGAGAAATCGATAGCCGCTTCCATCAAGGCCATGGCGGTGATGATTTCCTCGCGCCAACGCTGCACCGCGTGTCCGGTCTCGCCCTCAAGGGAGCGCAAGGCCTGACGTCGCTGCGCCTCCGTCTCTGCGTCAATGAGGTCGGCAAGCCCCTCGACCTGATCAAGTGTCATTCGACCGTTTAACAAGGCCCGACGGGTGAACTCGCCCGCTTCCGCTGGACGACATTGCGGAAGCCGATCCAAGGCCCCAAGCACCGCAGTCACGACACTCCGCCCGCCATGGCACTGAAGCTCGGCCATATCCTCGCCGGTGAAACTGGACGGACCCGGAAACCACAAGACAAGCGTCCGATCAAGTACGCTTCCATTCGCGGGATCGCGCAAAATCATCAAGGATGCCCGCCGCGATTGCGGCACACGACCACACAAGGTTTCGAGAACACCCCTTGTCCCGCTGCCCGACACACGCACAATAGTCACAGCCGCCCGGCCCATGCCGGTGGCCGGAGCGAATATCACCGCTTTGTCGTCGAATGTCGTCACGTCCACCTCAGGCTGGAAAGCCGCGGAGTCCTATCATGAACCGGCTAGCCAATGCCACGAGTCCCTATCTTCTGCAGCACAAGGACAATCCGGTCGCCTGGTGGGAATGGGGCGATGAGGCCTTCGCCGAAGCAGAACAAAGCGGCAAGCCTGTCCTTCTGTCGATCGGCTACGCTGCCTGCCATTGGTGCCACGTCATGGCGCATGAAAGTTTCGAAAACGATTCAATTGCCGCGGTGATGAACGAGCTCTTCGTCTGCATCAAGGTGGACCGTGAGGAACGCCCCGATGTCGATCAAATCTATATGGCGGCACTCCAGACCCTCGGCGAACCGGGTGGATGGCCGCTCACTCTGTTTCTTACTGACAAGCGTCATGCCTTTTGGGGTGGCACCTATTTTCCACCCACGCCCCGATATGGCAAGCCGGGCTTTCCGCAAATCCTGCAAGAGATCGCCCGTCTCTATCGCGAAGAACGGGGCCGGATCGAAGAGAACGCAACCGCAATTCGCGATGCGCTGGTGCAGAATTTCGCAATCCCGGTCGTTCCCGAAACAACCATCGATCCCGGCCGTATCGCTGCAACCTTGGCGGGCGCTACCGATTCAGATTATGGCGGCCTGCAAGGTGCGCCGAAATTTCCCAATGCGCCGCTACTGGCGATACTTCTGCGCGACGGGATCGCCGCTCCCGAAACTGCAAGCTGGAACGCATTTCTCTTAACCCTCGATGGCATGATTGCTGGCGGCATTCACGATCATCTTGGCGGCGGCTTTTCGCGCTATGCCGTCGACGAGCAATGGCTCGTGCCGCATTTCGAAAAAATGCTTTACGACAATGCACAGATCCTCGAGCTGCTCGCTGAAGCTTATGCACTCACGGGATCCACACATTACCGCCGGGCGGCGAGTGGCATCGTATCCTGGCTCGAACGCGAAATGCTGCAACCCGCAGGTGGCTTTGCCTCGTCGCTGGATGCCGACAGCGAGGGCGAGGAAGGCAAATTCTATGTCTGGACGCGCGAAGACCTCGATGCCCTTTTCTCCCCTGATGAGGCGAATCTTTTAAGCGACGCCTATGACATTCGCGCCGGCGGCAATTGGGAAGGCCATGCGATCCCTAACCGTATTGGCAAACCTCCTCTGAGCGACGCCGAAGAAGCTGTCCTCGCTCCGTTGCGCGATCGTCTCTTGGACGCACGCAACAAACGGATCAGACCCGGCTGCGACGACAAGATCTTGGCGGATTGGAACGGTATGATGATCGCGGCGCTCGCGCGCGCCGCGCGCGTTTTCGAACGGCCCGAATGGCTATCCCTAGCCGAGCAGGCATTCCAATTCGTGACACAAGCCATGCAGCGCGACGGGCGTCTCGGCCATTCATGGCGCGAGGGACGCCTGCTGTTCCCGGGCTTTGCGAGCGATCATGCCTTCATGGCCCTCGCCGGTCTGGCGCTCTGTGAGGCTGGCAGCACTCTAGAGAACTTAATTTCTCAATCAATACAATGGGTTAATACTTGCTTTACCAACTATGGCACCGATGAGGGCATGCTCGCATTGGCGCAAGCCGGGTCCGATCTTCCGGTGCCGGCGAGTTCCACCCGCGACGATGCAATTCAGAACCCCAACGGCGTGATGATCGAAGTCCTGATCCGCCTTCATGCGCTCACGGGCGAAAGGCCACATCTTAACCGCGCCGACGAATTGCTGGCCCGCGGGCTAGCGGCGGCCAGTCAGGCGCCGCTCGGCCATGGCTCGATTGTCGCAGGCTTAATGTTGCGTTCAGATGGCGTGACAATAGCGATCGCCGGGACGCATCCCGAAAAACTCCGCACTGCCGCAAATGCCCTGTCGCCGATGACCACGATTCTGATCCCGTCTGACGCGCAACGTCCTGACAATATCGACGCCGCACAATGGAAAGAAGCGGGCGATGGTGCCGCTTTCCTCTGTATCGGCTCGCGCTGCAGCCTGCCCCTGCGCGACGCCGCTGAGCTCAAATCGGTCTGGCAAAGTTTGCTCGCGACATAAAAAACCTCCGCTCGGGCTTGGCCCATAAGCGGAGGTAAAAAACGCGCGACGTTGAATCGTATAAGCGACGACGCGCTTACGTATTCATCGAATCGAAGAAATCGCCATTCGTCTTGGTCTGACGCAGCTTGTCGAGCAAAAACTCGATGGCATCGACCGTGCCCATCGGATTGAGAATCCGGCGCAGCACATACATTTTCTTGAGCACATCCGCTGGCACCAGCAATTCTTCTTTGCGCGTGCCAGAGCGAGTGATGTCGAGCGCGGGGAATACGCGCTTGTCCGACACTTTGCGGTCGAGGATGATTTCCGAGTTACCTGTACCCTTGAACTCTTCGAAGATCACTTCGTCCATGCGCGAACCAGTGTCGATGAGCGCCGTTGCAATGATCGTGAGAGAACCGCCCTCTTCGATGTTGCGGGCCGCGCCGAAGAAACGCTTTGGCCTTTGCAGCGCATTGGCATCGACACCGCCGGTGAGCACTTTGCCCGACGACGGCACAACCGTATTGTAAGCGCGGCCGAGCCGCGTGATCGAGTCGAGCAGAATGACGACATCGCGCCCATGCTCGACGAGACGCTTTGCTTTCTCGATCACCATTTCGGCAACCTGCACGTGCCGCGAGGCCGGTTCGTCGAAGGTCGAGGAGACGACTTCACCGCGCACCGAGCGCTGCATGTCAGTCACTTCTTCCGGACGTTCGTCGATCAGGAGAACGATCAGATAGCATTCTGGATGGTTGGTCGTGATCGATTGCGCGATGTTCTGCAAGAGAACCGTCTTGCCCGTGCGCGGCGGCGCAACGATCAAGGCACGTTGGCCTTTGCCAATCGGCGAAACGATATCAATGAGGCGCGGCGAATAATCCTTGCGCGTCGGATCTTCGATTTCGAGCTTCAGGCGGCTGTTCGGATAAAGCGGCGTGAGATTGTCGAAATTGACCTTGTGGCGGGTCTTTTCCGGATCTTCGAAATTGATGGTGTTGACCTTGAGAAGCGCGAAATAACGTTCGCCTTCCTTCGGGCTGCGGATCTGACCTTCAACCGTATCGCCGGTGCGCAGTCCGAAGCGGCGGATCTGTGAGGGCGAAACATAGATGTCGTCAGGCCCCGAGAGATAATTCGAATCGGGCGAGCGCAAAAAGCCGAAACCGTCGGGGAGAACTTCGACGACGCCTTCGCCGATGATCTCGACCTCATTGGTCGCCAGCTGCTTGAGAATGGCGAACATCAACTCCTGCTTGCGCATGGTGCTGGCATTCTCGACCAACAACTCCTCGGCAAAAGCGAGAAGTTCGGTTGGCGATTTCGCCTTCAAATCCTGAAGTTTAATTTCCCGCATGGGGTTTTGGTCCTGAGAATCGGGGATGCTGCTCGGGGGGACGCGAACAGGAGAAAAATACCGATGTTATCGGGAAGCGTGATCCATCCGACGCACCGGCTTGAACCGGGTCCAGGAGACGCCTCTGAGGAAGGATTTTCTGATTAGCCTTTTTCGCCGGTCAGCGCAATCCCGTCCCGGCAAGACATAACCACCCCATCCTCAAAAAGGTTTCACGATGACAAAGATGACGATCCCGATCATCAGAAGCGTCGGTACCTCGTTCAGGATCCGGTAATAGCGCTGCGGACGCTCATTGGCATCGGCGGCAAACAGCTTCACGTCTTTCGCCAGCATATGATGGACAAAGCTCAGGCCCAAAACAGAGGCGAATTTGGCCAGAAACCAGCCGTCCAGCCAAAAATTCTGCGACCAAGCGAGATAAAGCCCGGCCACCCAAGCCACAATCATGGCCGGATTCATGATCGCCCTCAAAAGGCGTCGCTCCATGACCTTGAAGGTTTCAGACTGGACCGACCCCTTCTCGGCAGCACAATGATAGACGAAGAGCCGTGGCAAATAGAGCAGTCCCGCCATCCACGCGATGATGGCGATGACATGCAGCGCCTTAATCCAGAGATACATCGGCAGACCCTGTCAGTCCTTGCGGATCCGCTTCACCAATTGCTCGACATGGGCCGGCGGCGTTTCAGGCACGATACCATGGCCGAAATTAAAGATATGCGGCCGTCCTCCAAAGGCTTTCAACACCTTGTCCACACCCCGGTCGAGTGTTTCTCCACCAGCCACGACAGCCAGCGGGTCGAGATTGCCCTGTACCGGCTTGATCGATTGGACATTTTTCGCCGCCCAATCGCAATCCACACCCCAATCAAGACCAACAGCGTTGGCCCCGGTCTCAGCTGCATAGCGAATATGTCCGGTGCCCGAACCTCGGCCGAATACGATGATCCTGGCACCGGGGACCTCTTTACGGACCCCATCGATGATCCGCTTGATCGGTTCGATCGACCAGCGGCCGATGCCTTCGGCCGTTAGCGCTCCAGCAAAGCTCTCGAAAATCTGTACGGCATCGACGCCCGAATGGAGTTGCCGAACCAGATAGCGGATCGAGGCTTCGACGAGCGTATCAATCACATACTGCAGGAATTCCGGGTCCCGATAGGCCAAGAGGCGGGATGGAGCCAGCTCCGGCGTGCTTTTACCGGCGATCATGTAGCCAGCCACCGTCCAGGGCGCTCCGCAGAAGCCCAGAAAGGTTGTCTCGGCGGGGAGGCTGCCCCGGACCCGCTCGATGGTCTCGAAGACGGGTGCCAGACGATTGAGATCGAGTTCCCCCGAAAGCCTCTTTTTAGCGTCTTCAATTGATTTCAAAGGATCGAGCCGCGGACCTTCCCCTTCGTGGAACGAAACGGGTTGCCCCAGCGCATCCGGGATTACCAGAATGTCTGAAAACAGAATGGCACCATCGAAGCCGTAACGCCTGATCGGCTGCAATGTCGCTTCGGCAGCCATGGTGGGCGTATAGCAGAACTCCATGAAGGAGGAGGCTTTCGCCCTGAGTTCGCGATATTCCGGTAGATAACGACCCGCCTGTCGCATGATCCAGATGGGTGGGATCTCAAAAGCCTCGCCATCGAGAACTCTGAGAAGCTTATGATCAGGTGCTTTAGCCGGGGTCGAGGACATAAAGAAGATTCCTAAGGGATAAGACTCTTGTTGTTGTTATTAGACTGCGAAGGCCGGGGTTTCCAAGCCATCCACATTCGATCCACAGGTCCAACCAACCGCGGAGCTGCAGCGACGCATGACATTAACCTTTCATTAACCCTGTCACCACAGTCACTTCGACCTAGCCGCCAAACATTAGCTCCCCACTCACCCGCGCCTTGGGATAGATCCTGTCCCCATAGGCTGGCCTGTTGATCGTCAGACGGGCTTTCGCCAAAGTGTCTTTTGCCCCCGACCGGAAAGAGGGCATCTATCCCCGCTTCACCCCCTTATTCACAGCCTGCGGGAAAGCCCGCTCGATCGGAGACGAAGTTTGGGCCGCTCATATTTCCATCTGCATCTCGTCTCCGATGCGACGGGCGAAACGCTGATTTCCGTCGCGCGTGCCGCGGCCGCGCAATATCAAGGTATTTCAGCGATCGAACATGTCTATCCGTTGGTCCGCTCTGAAGTTCAGCTCGATCGCGTCATCGATGAACTCGAATCGGCACCAGGTCTGGTTCTATACACCCTTGTCGAGACGGCTTTAGCCGAACGGCTCGAGCGGGCCTGTAATGAACTTGGGTGCCCTTATCTTTCTGTTCTGGATCCTGTTTTGAGATTGTTTCAGTCTTATCTTGGCGCGACATCGACACATCGCCCAGGTGCCCAGCATGTTTTGAATGCCGATTATTTCAAACGCATTGACGCTTTGAATTACACGCTTTTGCATGATGACGGCCAGATGACCCACGAACTTGAGCAAGCCGATGTGGTGCTTGTCGGCGTCAGCCGCACATCTAAAACGCCAACCTCAATCTATCTCGCCAATCGCGGGATCAAGACAGCCAATATACCGCTTGTGCCCGATATTCCGTTTCCCCCTGAAGTCGAGCGATTGAAAAGACCTTTGGTTGTGGGACTCGTCGCAACACCAGAGCGGATCGTACAGATCAGACAGAATCGTCTGCTGGCATTGAACGCCGAGGGAGACAATCCTTACGTTGATAAGGATCGCGTCACCGAAGAAATCGCATTTTCGCGCAAGCTTTGCGCACGGCACCATTGGCCTGTCATCGATGTAACCCGCCGTTCGATCGAAGAAACTGCTGCTGCCATCATCGATCTCTATCGCAGCCGGCAAGTGGCGTTGCTCGCCGAATGAGCCTCTGGTCGTTTCCCACACCGCTTCTTTTAGCCTCAGGCAGCATGGCGCGCCGCGTGATGCTGGAAGAGAGCGGTCTGCCCATCGAAGTCCTGCCCGCCAATATCGATGAGCGCGCGGTGGATGAAGCTTTGCGTTCAGCGGGCGCGGTACCCGCTACTATTGCACTTAAACTTGCACGCGCGAAAGCGGCATCCGTCTCAGCGCAAAATCCTGGCCGTCTCGTTCTGGGTGCCGATCAACTGCTCGATTGCAGTGGCAAGATTTACGACAAGGCCAAGGACCGCGCCGAAGCCGAGAAGAAATTGGCGGATTTGGCCGGAAGAATTCATCGTCTAACAAGTGCTGCTGCGGTTTTGTGTAATGGCGAATCGCTGTTTGAAACCGTCTCGGAAGCCCGCCTCACGATGCGCCCTCTGGATTCGGCCGCGATTGCGCTTTATGCCGATGAAGCCGGAGCGGCACTGACCGCCTGCGCCGGATGCTATGAAATCGAAGGGCGCGGCGCGCATTTGTTTAGCCGTGTCGAGGGCGATCATTTCACCATTCGCGGATTGCCGCTTCTGGAATTGCTCGCCGGGCTTCGCGCCAAGGGATGGATCAGATTGTGAGTGAGATGGAGTTCAAACGGGCTTGCGTGATCGGTTCCCCGATCGCCCATTCGCGCTCGCCCCTCATCCATAACTATTGGCTCAAGCACCATGGCATCGCGGGAACTTACGACAAAATTGAAGTGAAGCCCGCTGAGTTGGAAGCATTTTTTGCCAGCCTTGCAGAGCGAGGTCTCGCCGGTTGCAATGTCACCGTGCCGCATAAAGAAGAAGCGCTACGCTTGGCGAAACATCGCACCGCGCGTGCCGATGAATTTGGCGCAGCCAATACGATCTGGTTCGAGAATGGCGAACTCTGCGCCGACAACACTGATTCGCACGGCTATGAAATGAGCCTCGATCAGGACGCGCCGGGTTGGGACAATGCCGAGCGCGCGCTTGTATTCGGTGCTGGCGGTGCATCGCGTGCCATTATCGCCGCTTTATTGCGGCGTGGTGTCGAGCACGTTGATCTCATCAATCGCAGCGTCGAACGCGCTGAGGAGCTGGCGCGCCTGTTTGGCAGGAGGGTGTCCGCATCCGGTTTCGATCGCGCGCCTCTCTTAATGAAGGACGCCGACCTTCTGGTGAACACCACCGCGCTCGGTATGCTCGGCAAGGAACCGCTAGATGTGTCGCTCGACACGCTGAAGGATAGCGCACTCGTCTCCGATATCGTTTATGTGCCGCTCGAAACAGGGCTGATCAAACAAGCCAAGGCGCGTGGCCATCGCGTGGCCGGCGGCCTTGGCATGTTGCTGCATCAAGCTGTTCCCGGCTTTGCCGCTTGGTTCGGAACCACTCCCGAAGTCACACCAGCTTTGCGAGCCATTGTCGAAGATGATGTGCGAAAGGCTGGCGGATGATCAGGCTCGGGCTCACCGGCTCGATTGGAATGGGCAAATCGGCCACGGCTGCGATGTTTCGTGATGCTGGCATTCCGGTCCACGATTCAGATGCTGCTGTGCATAGGCTTTATGCCGGCACTGCTGCGGCACCGATCGAAGCGGCCTTTCCCGGTACTGTGAAGGATGGCGTTGTCGATCGTGCCGCTTTAGGTGCTGCCGTTCTCAACAATGATGCAGCGATGAAAAGGCTCGAAGCCATTGTTCATCCGCTCGTAACGGAGATGACCATCAATTTCTTGGCACAGGCCGAAAAAGCGGGCCATCGCCTCGCCGTGCTCGACGTGCCTTTACTGTTCGAAGTTGGGCGCGATCGCGATTGCGATGCCATCCTTGTCGTTTCTGCCGATCCTGCTGTGCAAAGAGCGCGCGTGCTCGCTCGAGCAGGGATGACGCCGGAGAAGTTTCAGGCGATTGTCGCCCGTCAAATCCCCGATTCGGACAAGCGTCGGCGTGCGCATTTTGTCATCGATACGGGCCGGGGATTTGAGGCCGCGCAGCGCGCGGTCAAGGATGTGATCAGAACTTTGGCAGGCCGCTGATGCGCGAAATCGTATTCGACACGGAAACAACCGGACTCGATCCTGCCACGGGCGACCGCGTCGTCGAAATCGGCTGTGTCGAATGCATTAATCATGTGCCGACCGGCGAAGTATTTCACGTCTACATCAATCCCGAACGCGACATGCCGGAAGCCGCATTTAAGGTGCATGGGCTGTCGGCCGATTTCCTACGCACAAAACCGGTCTTTGCCGCTATTGCCGAAGATTTCGTCAATTTTGTCGGCGACGCTAAGCTTGTTGCCCATAATGCATTTTTCGATCTCGGTTTCGTCAATGCCGAGTTGAGCCGCCTCGGCTATACGCCGATCGATGCTGGCCGTGTCGTCGACACGCTCGCCTTGGCGCGCAAAAAAAATCCGTTTGGACCTAATTCTCTTGATGCATTGTGCGCGCGCTTTGGCATCGACAATTCGCGCCGCACGAAACATGGCGCTTTGCTCGACGCTGAAATTCTGGCCGAAGTTTATCTCGAAATGATGGGCGGCCGGCAGACCGGTCTAGATCTCACCGCTGAAATCGCCACGGCCGGTGTCGCTACCGATCTCTCTGGCGGTTCGGCCGGCCGGGCGCGGCCTGTAGCGCTGCCATCGCGTCTCACCCCAGCGGAGATCGCCGCTCATGCGGCCTTCGTCGTGTCACTTGGCGAGCAGGCCGTATGGAAAAATTACATCGCCGAAGAACCCGCACAATGAAAAACCCGCCCGATTTGGACCGGACGGGTTTACAAAGGCAAAAATTCAGAACCGATTAGGCATTGGCTGGATTCGGCGTCTGATTTTCCGCGATGCGCTGGCGGTAGAGCGCCGCGAAATCGATCGGATCGATGAACAAGGGCGGGAAGCCACCATTGCGGACGCAATCAGCGACGATTTGGCGCGCGAACGGGAACAACAGACGCGGGCATTCGATCATGATCACGGCATGCGCCGTTTCCTGCGGAATGTTCTGCAGGCGGAAAATGCCGGCATAGATTAGCTCGAAATTGAACAAGAGGCTTTCGCCCTCGCCGGCCTTGCCTTCAAGCGTTAGCTCGACTTCATAATCCGTGGCCGAGAGCGGCTGCGCGTTTACATTGACTGTGATCGCAATGTTTGGAGCCTGATTCTGCGGTTGCAGGGAGCGCGGCGCATTCGGATTCTCAAAGGACAGGTCCTTGATGTATTGAGCGAGCGCATTCAGAGCTGGCGCTTCTTCGCCTTGTGGCACGCCATTACCATTTTCACCTGCCATCATCGTCTCCATGGCGGCCGAAGCCGTGATTTGAGGAACCGGGCGAGCCGGACTGTGGCGCGCCTAGCATGAAGAGCGGCCCTGCGACAAGCACAGCCGTCCAGATTAAGCTGCAATAAAGGGCAACAGGACGCGGAGACTGGATCGGAAACGTGGCCCTCTCCATATTATACTTCGGACGCTCCCGTTGTATAAGCGGGAAAACACGCCTGCCGAAAGGTGGGCATATGAGGCACTGCAATGGACGTCACAACTCTCGTATTCATGGGCTTGGCTGCTATCGTGGTTTGGCGCCTGTGGGCCGTTCTGGGAACCCGCACGGGTCAGGAGCAGACCCCGCCGAGCCGTTTTGCTCGCCGTCCCGAGCCTCTGCCCGAATCACCCGCCGAAACGGGCACGATCCTCAATCACCCGGCCCATGAGCCCGATCCAGAAGTGGTAAAGCCACGCTGGGCCGGGATTGCCGAGCCCGACAGCGATGTCGCTCAAGGTCTCACCGCCATAGCTGCTGTGGACCCGGCATTCGACGCAAAGGAATTTCTCGAAGGCGCGCGCGGAGCCTATGAGATGATCGTCACGGCCTTTGCCCGTGGTGATCGCACCATGCTGCGCGATCTTCTGTCGCGTGACGTGTTCGAAGGCTTTGCCGCCGCCATTGCCGACCGAGAAAAGCGTGGCGAGACGATCGAGACGACTTTCGTATCGATCGATAAAGCCACGATCGAAGAAGCAGAGCTTCGGGGCAAATCGGCCCAGATCACGGTTCGGTTCCAGTCAAAGCTCATCAGCGCCACGCGCGATCGCCAAGGTACCATCACCGATGGCGCGGCCGATAAGGTGGTCGACGTCACCGATATCTGGACGTTTGCCCGTGATACCGGCCAGCGTGATCCGAATTGGAAGCTGATTGCGACCGAATCGGGCCAGTGACCGATTGGCGTCCCGGCCCCGGCGGTGCGCGGCTTGAGCCGCGCGCTTTCGCCACTCTTCCAGGTTGGGAGTCCGACGATCATGCAGCTGCTTTCGCGGCTTTTCGTCTGAGTGCGGACCATGACCGCAAAGCCGAACCGGCGTTGCGGCAGGGTCTTGCGCCCGATCCCGCTCTCAGGAAAGCTTTTTCACAGGCTTTGACATGGAACGCGGCACCGAAGGCGTTTTTCGAAAGCGTTTTTGCGCCTTTCGCAATCCAGCCTGAAACGGGGAGCGGCTTTCTCACCGGCTATTTCGAGCCTGAATTAATGGGCTCGCTCGCGCCGCATCCCGATTATCCGGTACCGGTGCTGGCACGTCCCCCCGAGCTTGTCACCGTGCCACAAGGCGGTGTGCCGCCTGTCCAGATAAATCCGTCGCTCCAAAGTTACATGGAAACACCGCATGGGCCTGTGCCTGCGCCGGGCCGTGCCGACATCGAGGATGGCTATTTTGCCGGGCGCGGGCTGGAAATCGCCTGGCTCCGCGATCGTGTCGATCTTTTCTTCATGCATGTGCAGGGTTCGGCGCGTCTGCGTCTACCCGGTGGCGGCACCGCACGCCTCGTCTATGCCGGGCGCAACGGCCATCCCTACACCTCAATCGGGAGGCTTATTGTTGCGGAAGGTCATCTCCCCCTTGAGCAGGCAACGCTTGGGCCTTTGAAGGATTGGTTGCGCCGCAATCCTGCCGAAGGCCGCCGGATCATGCGGCTCAATCACTCGTATATTTTTTTCGGTGTCGACACGTCACTGGCTCCCGAAGATGGCCCGATTGGCGCGGCGGGCCATTCACTCATTCCGCTGCGCTCAATCGCAGTCGACCGCACGCTTTGGTCCTATGGATTGCCTTTCTTTATCGCGGCCGAGGGCGATCTTCCCGCTAACCGGCTCTGGATAGCGCAGGATACCGGTTCGGCGATTGTTGGTCCTGCCCGCGCCGATCTCTTTTTCGGTTCCGGTGAAGCCGCCGGCTTGCAGGCAGGCTCTGTCCGGCATAGGGCGGAGATGATCGTGCTTTGGCCGAGGATTTCATGAGCCGCCGCCGGACTTTGACACAGGGAGAACGCGCGCTTTGGACCTATGTCACGCGCCATGTCTCCCCCTTTGCCGCCAAGATCGTCGTTTCCGCGGACGAACAGGCGCTGCTCACGGCTGAGATCGCACCCCCGCCCCCGTCGCCAAAGTCTAAAAAAATCAAAGCCCCGGTCGCAGACACCACCCCCGCGCCAACACCGCCGCCTAAACCACAGGCCCCGCCGCCGCTCGTGCCGCTTGAGCGGCGTTTGCGGCAGCGTTTGTCGCGTGGTGCTCATCCCATCGAGGCAGTGCTTGATCTCCATGGTCTGCGGCAGGAAGAGGCCCATTACCGCTTGCGCGGCTTTTTGCGGTCTGCCCAAGCAAGCGGGGCGGCGGTTGTTCTCGTTGTCACGGGCAAGGGCGGGGCTGCGGTTGACACCACACCCGGCCATCCGGGTGAGCGCGGGGTTTTGCGTCGCGTCGTGCCGCATTGGCTCCGTATGCCGGATCTGCGCGGCATCGTGCTCGGCTTCGAAGAGGCAGCGCAGCATCATGGCGGCGGTGGTGCGCTCTACATCCGTTTGCGCAAGCGGCGCGAACCATGACCCCGTTCGGTGAAAAACTGCGCGCCTTACGGGCAGAACGCGGCATTTCGCTTGGGGACATGGCCAACGCCATCGGTGTCACGCCGACTTATCTCTCGGCACTAGAACATGGCCGCCGTGGCCAACCGAACTGGGTCTTCGTGCAACGCGTGATTCATTTCTTCAACATCATTTGGGATGACGCGGAGGAATTGCAGCGTCTCGCCGATGTGTCGCATCCGCGCGTCACGGTCGACACGGCCGGGCTCGATCCGCGGGCGACATTATTGGCCAATCGCCTCGCCCGCCGCATCGGCGAGCTTGATGGCGCGACACTCGATAAGCTCATCAAAACCATCGAGACGAAAAAACGCTCCTGAGCCTTTCTTGACCTTGTGCCGCCAAGGTGCGAAGCCCAGCCCAGATTGACGGAGTTTTCAAAAATGGCCCACGCGCAATTTGACGTGCTCGCTCTTGGCAATGCCATTGTCGATGTGATCGCTCGCACCGAGGATGATTTTCTGCTCGCGCATAATCTCGAAAAAGGATCCATGCGGCTCATCGGTGAGAGCGAAGCCGAAGCGATCTACAAAGCGATGGGGCCTGCCCATATCGTCTCCGGCGGTTCGGCTGCAAACACGGCTGTCGGCGTCGCTTCGCTCGGTGCGCGGGCAGCTTTCATCGGTAAGGTAAAGGACGATGAAGTCGGCCATCTCTTCACGCATGATATTCGCGCCGCCGGCGTCGCGTTTGAATCGTCGCCAGCGCTCGGCGGGCCGGCAACGGCGCGCAGCTTCATTCTCGTCACGCCCGATGGCGAGCGTACTATGAACACTTATTTGGGTGCCTGCCAAAATCTTACAATGCTTGATATAGACGACGCGCAGATTGCAGCGTCTTCGATTGTCTATCTCGAAGGTTATCTATGGGATCCGCCGGCCGCGAAGGACGCGTTTCGTAAAGCCGCCGCCGCCGCTCATAAGCACGGGCGCAAAGTGGCTCTTACGCTGTCCGATTCTTTTTGCGTCGATCGTTGGCGCGATGAATTCATCGATCTTATCCGCACCGGAACGATCGATATACTCTTTGCTAATGAGCATGAATTGCGCGCGCTTTATGTAACTGGACGCACAGAAGACGCCATCGAAGCGTTGCGCGCAGAGAATGGATTGCTCGGCGTCGTTACGCGCTCCGAGGAAGGGTCCGTTGTTGTCACGCGCGAAGAGACATTGGCCGTTCCGGTATTTCCAATTCAGGAATTGGTTGATACGACGGGCGCAGGCGATCTTTTCGCCGCCGGATTCATGGCAGGCTTGGCGCGCGGACAATCCTATCGCGATTGCGCGCGCCTTGGCGCTTTGGCGGCGGCTGAAACAATCCAGCATCTCGGTGCCCGGCCGGAGAAAAATCTCGCAGCACTCGCAGCGGAAAACGGATTGGTCTGACTATGCGGCTTTGATATCGAGGCGCAGTCCCAAGGTTTTCAGCCCACCGAGCAATTCGGCTGGATTCCAAGCCGATGTTTTGCCTAAAGCAGTTGCAAGACATGAGTGAACGATGTTGCAACAAAATCCGCCCTATGGATTTACGCTCAAGGCCCCTTCGTTTTGGGCTCGAACCGACACAGATCGTTGATTGGGCAACGCCAGCATTCGGGTTTGCGTGCTTTGCAAATGTATCGTCCGTGCAGGATCAACCAATGATGCGCGTGCTGCCCGAAGCGCGGCGGCACAATTTTCAAAAGGCCAAGCTCGACCGCGAGCGGCGTTTTGCCGGGCGCAAGCGGAACTCTGTTTGAGACCCGGAAGAGATGCGTATCGACAGCAATCGTGTGTTCACCAAATGCCATGTTGAGCACAACATTCGCCGTCTTGCGACCGACACCGGGTAATTTCTCAAGCGCATCCCGGTCGCGCGGTACGTCGCTGCTATGCTCCGCGATCAATTGCTGTGAGAGCAAGAAAACGTTTTTTGCTTTGGTACGATAAAGCCCGATCGTCTTCACATAATCGCGGATCTTGTCTTCGCCGAGCGCGACCATTTTCTCCGGCGTGTCGGCGATCTTGAACAGAGCGCGCGTCGCTTTGTTCACCCCTGCGTCGGTCGCTTGCGCCGAAAGCACGACGGCGACCAGCAGCGTGAACGGATTGACATGTTCGAGCTCGCCCTTGGGCTCGGGCTCAATCGCCTCGAAGCGGCGGAACACCTCAAATACCTCATCGGGTGGCAGGGGTTTGGGTTGCTTCGTTCGCTTTGCGACTAGTTTGGCGACTGGTTTGGCGGCGGCTTTTGCGGATAAGGCTTCGCTGCGGCCAGGTTTCACAGGGGGCTTTTTCGTTGGCATGGAACCGTTATAGTGATCTCGCTTTCCCCCGGCCACACCCCATGACAGATCAAGCACTGAACAACGACCCTTTTGCCAAGCCGCTCTTCGCGGCGACCTTGCGGCCTTATCGCTCGCTAAAGGTCGAGGGCTTTCGCTTGATGATGGTTCTTGTCGCGCTGGCCAGCCTTGTGGCGTCCATTCCCTTCATCGTTCTGGGCTTCTGGCCAGTGGCAGGCTTTTATGGCCTCGATATTCTGCTGCTTTATTTCGCCTTCCGCGCGAATTTTACGGCCGCCAAAGCCTATGAGGAAGTGCGCGTCAGCCCACTTGAAGTCTCGCTGAAGAAGGTGAACCCGAAGGGCGAGGCGGTGGAGTGGCGATTCAACCCGATCTGGACGCGGGTGCATCGGGACGAACATGCCGAATTCGGTCTTGAGCGCCTTTGGCTCGCTTCGCGCGGGCAGAGCGTCACCGTCGGACGATTTTTGCCGCGCGATGAGATGGCCCGTTTCGGCGACAGGCTGGCCGCCGCTTTGGCGACAGCACGGCAAGGCCATATCTTCAATCCCTGAGCGCAGGAAACGGGTGTCGCCGCGCGCCTATGTGAGGCAAGGTCGGCCGCATCACAGGGAGAGATCCTCATGCAAGCTGTCACGACCGAACCTAACCCGGTCGCCCTGCCCTCGGCTGATTACGATCATGTCCGTCGTGCCCTTGCCTTCATGACCGGCCATTGGCGCGATCAGCCGTCGCTTGATGAGATTGCGGCGCATCTTGGTCTGTCGGCCACCCATCTCAACCATGTTTTTCGCCGGTGGGCCGGCATTACGCCGAAGGCTTTTTTGCAAGCTCTGACACTCGATCACGCCCGTGCGCTTTTGCGCGCCAATGCAAGCCTGCTCGACACCGCGATTGAAGTCGGCCTATCCGGACCGGGCCGTTTGCACGATCTCTTCGTGACCCATGAGGCGATGTCGCCTGGGGAATGGAAGGCGAAGGGTGCCGGGTTGACCTTGTCCTATGGTTTTCATCCTTCGCCCTTCGGCGAGGCGATTGTGGTCACGACACCGCGCGGCTTGGCCGGGCTCGGTTTCGTCGATGGCGAAGATCGCGACGTTGCGCTCGCCGACATGACGCGGCGTTGGCCAAATGCGTCCTTCCACGCCGATCAGGCGGCGACGTTGCTGGCGGCCCATCACGCTTTTGACCCTGTGACCTGGCAGGCGGGCGAACCGCTACGCGTTGTCTTCATAGGCTCGGATTTCGAAGTCCGCGTCTGGGAAACGCTTTTGCGCATTCCCATGGGTGCAGCGACGACCTACTCATCGATTGCCTCCCATATCGGAAAACCAAAAGCCGCCCGCGCTGTTGGCGCAGCGGTGGGTCGCAACCCGATTTCCTTCGTTGTGCCCTGTCACCGTGTGATCGGTTCGACCGGCGCACTGACCGGCTATCATTGGGGTCTTACCCGCAAACAGGCCATGCTGGGCTGGGAAGCCGCGCGCGCCGGAACGGTCTGATCGTTCGTCTTAATTCGTCGGTGCAGTTTTTGGTTTGGGGGCCGGTTTGGCCGGCTTCGCAGGATTGACCGGTGTCGGCGGTGGCAAGGGTGGGGCCTGCAATATAACGGCGCGCCATTCGGTGAAGCGCAAAGCGCAGAAACCGTGCACGACCTCTCGGGCGTAGTTCCGGCAGGTCATCTCGCGCGCGGCCGAAAATCCGGCCTGTTCGGCGGCAATCTGTTTGACCTCGGCCTTTCCGCCTGCGTCCACAATCTTTTCCCGATAGGTTTCGCGCACCGCGCGGTCGGCGCGCGGCCTTTCTTTCTCGAAATCGCTGGTCCGTGGTTCAAGCACTTGCGGGGCTGGGCCCCATAATCCGCTTGGGTCGACGCGGCAATCCGCACTTTGGAACACGCAGGCCTGTGGCACCCCAGTGACCATCACAGAATCGTCCAGAACCGCGATGGTGAAGGGGCACCCTTCCGCCTGAACGTCGAAGGTGGGCGCTCCGGTCGAAGGCACTGTTTTCAGGCTGATCGGTTCATTGCCGCCAGGATCGATTCCGCAGGCTTCGTTCGGTTTGGAAATCTTCTCGCCCGCTAGGATCACGCGCGCTGCGAACCCACCTTTTTCGCGTGTCAAAGTCATCCGACCGCGAAACCCGTTCTGCATGATCGGCTTGCTCAGGATCTGGTCGACAATGGCCGGCTTGACCTTGGGCGGTGCAGGCCGTGGCTGGACAGCCCCCTCGCTTGTCGGAGCGGAAGCGCCGGGCAGGACGATCTGGGCTATCGCAAAACCGGGCGAAAGGGCCAGAAGCGTTACGAAAGCGAGCGGTCGGAGGATGAGGACACGGGACATGGGGCGCAAGCTTATCAGCAATGACTGGTGGACGAAGTCGATTTCGGGTCACAGTGTCGATTGAGTCATCCGTTTGGTAAACGGGCCCGATCGGCCTGCTGGAATGCGGTCCGGTTTAAGCCAAGACCTTGGAAAGAATCTCGAATTCCGGCCAAGGTGCCGCCTTGCAGCCCCCGAATCCGCTTCTTATATACGCCCCGACTGCGGAAATCTGATCCGCATTCCCGGCGTATGCTGCGAGAATTGATAATCGGTTTTTCGCGCTGAAGCATGCGGCAATTCGAATAAAGGGGACCGGCCGTCCATTCATTCCCATGTGGGGACAGGACGGGCGGCCTAGCCGGTGTCGCTTCGGGACCCGGCGGTCTCGCTGTGAAAGGGGAAACACATGAGCAAAGTTATCGGCATCGATCTTGGCACCACCAATTCCTGCGTGGCTGTCATGGAAGGCTCGACGCCCAAAGTGATCGAGAACGCAGAAGGCGCACGCACCACGCCGTCTGTCGTTGCGTTTACCGATTCCGACGAACGCCTCGTTGGCCAGCCGGCCAAGCGTCAGGCCGTCACCAATCCGGAAGGTACATTCTTCGCGATCAAGCGGCTTATCGGCCGCACTTTTGAAGATCCGATGACGCAGAAGGATATGGGCCTCGTCCCATACAAGATTGTGCGCGCCAAGAATGGCGATGCCTGGGTCGAAGAGCGTGGCAAAGAATTTTCGCCCTCGCAGATTTCGGCCTTCATTCTGCAGAAGATGAAGGAAACGGCGGAAGCCTATCTCGGCCAGACGGTCACGCAGGCTGTCATCACCGTTCCTGCTTACTTCAATGACGCGCAGCGTCAGGCGACGAAAGATGCCGGCAAGATTGCAGGCCTCGAAGTGCTGCGCATCATTAACGAACCGACTGCGGCTGCGCTCGCTTACGGTCTCGATAAGAAAAAGACTGGAACCGTTGCGGTTTACGATCTCGGCGGCGGCACGTTCGACGTGTCGATTCTCGAAATCGGCGATGGCGTGTTCGAAGTGAAGTCGACGAATGGTGACACATTCCTCGGCGGTGAAGATTTCGACATGCGCCTTGTCGAGTATCTGGCGGACGAGTTCAAGAAAGAGAACGGTATTGATCTCAAGAAGGACAAGCTCGCGCTGCAACGTCTGAAGGAAGCTGCTGAAAAAGCGAAGATCGAATTGTCTTCGGCCCAGCAGACCGAAATCAATTTGCCTTACATCACGGCGGATGCGACAGGTCCGAAGCATCTCACGCTCAAGCTGACGCGTGCAAAATTCGAAACGCTCGTTGACGATCTCGTTCAGAAGACGATCGAACCGTGCAAAAAAGCGTTGAAGGATGCCGGTCTCTCGGCTGGTCAGATTGACGAAGTCATCCTCGTCGGCGGCATGACGCGCATGCCGAAGGTGCAGGACGTCGTCAAGCAATTCTTCGGCAAGGAGCCGCATAAGGGCGTCAATCCTGACGAAGTCGTCGCCATCGGTGCAGCGGTTCAGGCGGGCGTTCTGCAAGGCGACGTCAAGGACGTTCTGTTGCTCGACGTAACGCCGCTCTCCCTCGGCATTGAAACGTTGGGCGGCGTGTTTACGCGTCTCATCGACCGCAACACCACGATCCCGACGAAGAAGAGCCAAGTGTTCTCGACCGCTGAAGACAATCAGACGGCTGTGACGATCCGCGTCTTCCAAGGCGAGCGTGAAATGGCGGCCGATAACAAGATGCTCGGCCAGTTTGATCTTGTTGGCATTCCGCCCGCTCCGCGTGGTGTGCCGCAGGTCGAAGTCACTTTCGACATCGACGCGAACGGCATCGTCTCCGTGACCGCCAAGGACAAGGCGACCAGCAAGGAGCAGCAGATCCGTATTCAGGCCTCGGGCGGCCTCTCTGATGCCGACATCGACAAGATGGTCAAGGATGCGGAAGCTCATGCCGCCGACGACAAGAAGCGTCGCGAAGTCGTGGAAGCGAAGAACGCCGGCGAAAGCCTCGTTCACCAGACCGAAAAATCGCTTGCCGATTATGGCGACAAGGTTTCGGCAGCGGATAAATCGGCTGTTGAAGCGGCGATTGCTTCGCTGAAGACGTCGCTCGAAGGCGAAGATGCAGAAGCCATTCAGGCCGCGACGAATGCATTGATGCAGGCGTCGATGAAGCTCGGCGAAGCCATGTACAAAGCCCAGCAGGGCGGGGAACAAGCCGAAGGCGAACAAAAGCCGCAGGACGATGTGATCGATGCTGACTTCCGCGAAGTCGGCGACGACGACAAGAAGAAGCGTGCGTAATTGACAGGAGACGCCGGACCTTTGCGGGTCCGGCGTCTTTCTTTTCCAGCCTGCCGGATGACGCATGAGCAAGCGCGATTTTTACGAAGTTTTGGGCGTGTCGCGCACGGCGACGGAGGTGGACATGAAAGTGTCC
>JAIYCE010000003.1 GCA_027488155.1 Hyphomicrobiales bacterium
ATTGCCGCCGCGAACGCGCCTCATTCTGTTGTTGCTACTGGTTGCGCCCTTGATGGTTAGCAATGTCATCCGTGCCTATGGCTGGATCGCCATTCTCGGGCGGCAAGGCGTAGTGAACTCCCTGTTACGTTCAACAGGACTGATCGATGGACCGCTTTTGCTGCTTAACAGTTTCGAAGCGGTTGCCTTCGGCCTCATGACAATCCTTCTGCCTTACATGGTTGTATCGATCGTCAACGCACTCAACGCCATTGATCGTCAATACAGCGAGGCTGCACAATCATTGAAAGCCAATCCGGTGCGCACCTTCATCTACGTCATCTGGCCGCTATCGAGCCCCGGTGTTGCGTCGGGTATGCTTCTGGTCTTCCTGCTGACGCTAAGCGCTTACGTTACGATCACCTTACTTGGCGGCCCGCGGATGAAGCTTTTAGTTAGCCTTGTGTTCGATTCAGTCACGGCCTTCCGCTGGCCCTTTGCAGCGGCACTATCGTTCACGTTGCTAACGCTTGCTTTATTGGTTGCCGGTCTGATCCTCGCTGTCCTACGCCCCGCGCGTGTGCAGGGAAGGGGCTGATATGCGCGCTCTTCTCGTTGCTCTGGCGATTGCGTCCTACACCTTCGTTTTGTTGCCGATCCTGATTGTGGTGGTGACGGCGTTCTCGGCTTCGGAGTTTTTCGCCTTCCCGCCTAAAGGTTTGTCGCTGCGCTGGTTCGAAGCCTTTTTCGCGAGTGACTCTATGCGTGGTGCCTTTGCGCGAAGTCTGCAGATTGCAACAATTTCGGCGGTACTAGCCACCATTCTCGGCACCATGGCCGCTTTGGTAATTGCACGGCGGAAAGGTTGGATAGTCAATCTCGTACAGAGCGCATTTTTGGCACCGCTGATTTTCCCAGCCATTGTTCTTGGTTTGTCGTTGTTGATTTTCTACAAACGCATTGGCGGTGTGCCGGAGTTTATTGGCCTTATCATCGCCCATTCCGTCCTAGGCCTGCCGTTCGTTGTTCGTTCGGTTACGTCAAGTCTGCTTGCTGTGGATCCGGCATTGGAAGAAGCCGGGCAAAGCTTGAAAGCCTCGCCCGTCGATGTGTTCCGTTTTGTCGTTATGCCGCTGATATGGCCCGGTATGCTGGCAGGCGGAATTTTTGCGTTCATCCTTTCACTCGGTGAATTGAATACAGCGCTTTTTCTCACCGGACCGGGTGTCACTACTTTACCGATCGAGATCTTCTCTTATCTGCAGTTTCAGGGCGGTCAGCTGGTGATAGCGGC
The DNA here is from genome assembly GCA_027488155.1 of Hyphomicrobiales bacterium. GTDB lineage: Bacteria > Pseudomonadota > Alphaproteobacteria > Rhizobiales > Beijerinckiaceae > TNE-4. The sequence goes on from JAIYCE010000003.1 coordinate 1,274, forward strand.
CGCCTCGGCGATCCAAGTATTTATGATCATTGCAATCGTTTTGGTCGCCGAGCGCTTGATAGGGCTGAAGCGGATCGTTCGTTCAGAGTAATTGTAGCGAAAACAGTACGTTAGCCCGGTAGAGGGGAGTGTGACTGGAGGATTTGAGCATTGCTATGCCTGATTTATAGGCTGAATTGTCCTACCCCCTGTAAGTTGAGCCATGATTGGCGTGTCAACGGGATGGCAGAGATGGTTCGAAAGCGGCAATTCAATGAGGAATGCCTGAGGATGTGCCAAGAGGTCGAGTTGGATTTGAATGGTGACAAGTTTTGCCAGACCCTGTCCATGCGTCCGCCAGTACCCAAAACAATCTTAGATAACCATTAAATCAGCGGTACATAATAAGTGGGCGAGACATTTCGAATTAGTCGAAAAGTACATTTTTTGTTTTGAAGAGGCTTGGATAATTTCGAGTTATTGGCCCGGGTTAGGTCCGTAGCTTGATCGATCTATTCTCCCGTCCGGAAATATCACCTAGATATTTGGACGGAGGAACAATTATGTTTCGTTATATTTCGATTTCCCTCGGTGGAATATCTAGCCTGCTTGCTTATCTTGCATACCAAGCTTGGTGGGCTGCACTAGTATTTGGTGTAACCGTAGCTACTCTTTTATTCTACATTGGGGAGATCTAATCATAAGCGGACAACATAACGATAAATGATTTAAAACGATAGTGATCACCTATCAGTCAACTCAGTAAAGCCAACAACTGTAAAATACTATTTGCCATTATGATTGGGTTTCATTTTACGACTTGACTTTGGGAGTGGCTGATAAATGTCTCAATCCCATCGTCGCTGCAGCGACTGAGCTATCAACCGGCTAGTCGTAGTTTTATACGCTCAATACAGTTGAACTTGCCCCTGTTTGGCATCTCCCAAGGTCGGACGATTATGCTGCGTTTCTTCTTCATATCCGATCTCCTCTGTTCTTAAGAGGAAAATCCGCCAACAAAACTAACATTAAATCCAGATCACTTTACTAGGGGCACTTCAGGGCCTTTTCCGCGCCACCGGCCAGATCCAGCTCCACCTGCCTCAAAATCTTCATGCAGTCCTCATCCGAATGCCGCTTTCGAGCCATCTCAAACATCCCCCTCGGAACCACAATAATGGCTCAACTTTAAGGGGGCAGGACAGCGTGTCCTGCCCCCTGTAAGTTGAGCCATGATTGGCATGTCAACGGGATGGCAGAGATGGTTTGAAAGCGGCAATTCAATGAGGAATCCCTGAGGATCTGCCAAGAGGTCGAGTTGGGTTTGGATAGTGACAAGTTTTGCCAGACCCTGTCCATGCGTCCGCCAGCACCCGAAACAATCTTAGATAACCATCAAATCAGCGTTACAAAACAAAGGAGCTGGACGGTAGGCTGAAGATCTTCGATAAGAGAAAGCATGTCATTTTCTGATTGGGAAATAGAGCGTTATGCGCGGCACATTGTGCTGCCGGAGATTGGCGGGCCCGGTCAGGCTGCGCTGAAAAAGGCGCGTGTGCTCGTGGTCGGTGCCGGCGGGCTTGGAGCGCCATTGCTACTTTATCTGGCGGCGGCTGGGATTGGGACGGTCGGCATCGCCGATGATGACGCCGTATCCCTGTCGAACTTGCAGCGTCAGGTCCTGTTCAAGACGGGTGATATTGGCGCGCTCAAGGCGGAAGTGGCGAGTATCGCTTTGAAACAGCTCAATCCGCATGGGGTATACCGCGCCCATGTTCTGCGTGTTGGCCCCGACAATCTTGCGACGCTTCTTGAGGCCTATGATGTGGTGGCTGATGGCAGCGATAATTTTGCGACGCGTTATGCTGTCTCGGATGCTTGTTTTCATGCCAAAAAGCCTTTGGTCACTGCGGCACTTGGCCGTTTCGATGCCACGTTGACCACTATCAAAGCTCATGAGAGCGCGGCTGATGGTTCGCCCAATCCCACTTGGCGTTGCCTTTTTCCCGCCCCTCCGCCGGCAGGCAGCATCCCTGCCTGCGCGGAAGCCGGCGTTTTGGGCGCCTTGGCAGGGGTGATGGGCAGCCTAATGGCGATGGAGGTCATCCGGTGCGTCGTTCCCTTCGGGCGTGATCTAGTTGGGCGCCTCTTGATGGTGGATGCACGCGACATGCGGTTTGAAAGTTTTAATTATGCTTGGGATCCGCACAATCCGTTGAACGGAAAGCGTGGTTGACGCGGCCGCGGCGAAGTTTGAAAACTCCCTAAGTGATTCGTTTTTTGAGGGTATCGACCATGGTCAAATCATTCGCTTGGGCGGCGGTAGCCGCAGCGCTTGCCGCAATCGCCACACCGGCGGCCGCAGCCAATCTTCAAGTCGGCGTTCTGCAGTGCGATGTGGCGAAGGGCGTGAGCCTCTTCGTCGAGCAGAAACAATCGATGCGTTGTGTCTTCAAGCGTACCGATGGCACGACGGAGCGCTACGGCGGCCGCATCAAGGAATATGGCCTCTCGCTTGGCAATCCGGGTCCGGCTCACCTTGTTTGGGGCGTGTTTGCTCCGGCGACGGGTGTCCCTGCTGGCGCGCTCGCCGGTGGTTATGGCGGCGTCACGGCGGGCGCTTCGCTCGGTGTCGGCATGGGCGCAAACGTGCTGATCGGCGGCTTCAAGAAGTCGTTTACGCTTCAGCCGATTTCGATGGATGGCATGCAGGGTACGAACCTCGCGCTTGGCGTCGCCAGCGTCAGCCTTTGGGTTCCGAAGCAGAACTGATCTTGGTACAACTCATGAAAAAGCCGCCCGTTTGGGCGGCTTTTTTATTGTCGTTGAAACGCTGGTTCATGCACGCAAGATTGCCCCGGTTTTCTTAGCCACATCGGCCACGATCTTAGCGGCAACAGCATCGATCTCTGAATCTGTAAGCGTCTTGTCCATCGGTTGCAGCGTCACAGCGATCGCGACCGATTTCTGGCCCTCTGGAATGCCTTTACCTTCGTAGAGGTCGAACACGGTCACATCGGTGATCAGATTGCGATCAGCACCCTGTGCCAGTTTCACAATGTCTGCCGCGGCAATATCGCGCCCAACGATGAAGGCAAAATCACGGGAGACTGGCTGGAATTCAGAGAGCACCAGCTTCGGCTTCATCTTGGTGGGTTTGGCTTTGGGCGGCGGCAGCGCATCGAGAATGATCTCGCAAGCAACGAGTGGACCCTTCACATCCATCGCTTCGAGCAGGCGCGGATGAATTTCGCCGAATGCACCGATGACGACCTTCGGCCCGAATTGGAGCACGCCTGAACGACCCGGATGGAACGCTGGATGTCCGCCTGGCACAATCTGCAAACCACCTGTCGGCACACCGAGCGCTTCGAGCAAAGCCATCGCATCGGCCTTAGCGTCGAACGCATCGACTGCTTGCGCCGTCTCGCTCCAGAACCGGCCCGCACCGTCAGGCTTTGCCATGGCGCGGCGCAGAGCCGTCGCCGCGATGACCTGATCCTCGGGCTGATCGCCGCGGAATATCTGGCCCACTTCGAATAGGGCGACATTCGGGAGGCCGCGGTCGGCATTGCGTTGCGCCGCCCGCATCAAGCCGGGCAAAAGCGAGGGCCGCATGTCGGACAAATCGGATGCAATCGGATTGGCAAGGGCCAATTCCGGTTTGCCGCCGCCAAATGCTTGCGCATCGTCTTTCGATACGAATGACCACGTCACTGCTTCGACAAGGCCGCGCACCGCAAGCGCACGCTTGGCAAGCCGCGTCCGTTTCTGAATGAGCGTTAGAACAGGCTTGGCAATGGTCGCTTCCTCACGTGGGAAGGGTGTCGATTGAACACGGTCCAGCCCCGCAATACGCACGATTTCCTCGACGAGATCGGCCTTCTGTTCAACATCGGCACGCCATGACGGTGGCGAGACATGCGCCACATCGCCGGTGCCCGACACAGTGAAGCCGAGATCGATTAGCGTTGCCTTCATTTCCGTCTGCGGGAGTTCAAGTCCGGTCAGACGTTTCACTTCCGCAAACGGGAATGCGATCACGCGCGATGTATCGGGAATGGCACCTGCGAGCACCAATTCGCTTGGCGTCCCGCCGCATAATTCCATCACGAGGTGGGTCGCAAGGTCGAGGCCCGGCACGCAAAATTCTGGATCAACACCACGCTCGAAGCGATAGCGTGCATCCGTGTTGATCCCTAATTTGCGCCCCGTTTGCGCAACATTGAGCGGATCCCAGAGCGCGCTCTCGATCAGCACGTCCGTGGTGCCTTCATCGGAGCCCGAATGTTCGCCGCCCATGATACCGGCAATCGATTCTACACCCTTATCGTCGGCAATCACCACCATCGACGGATCGAGCGTGTATTCGCGCCCATCGAGCGCAAGAACAGTCTCACCCTCTTTTGCGCGGCGCACGAGGAGATCGCCCTGGGTCTTCTTTAGATCGAACACATGCAGCGGACGATTGCGATCGAAGGTCAAATAGTTGGTGATGTCGACGAGCGCATTGATGGGCCGCAGACCAATCGCTTTCAACCGACGCTGCATCCATTCCGGGCTCGGCCCATTCTTCACGCCACGCACAAGACGCAACGCAAAAGCAGGTGCGAGATGGGCGTCGTCTTGCGTGAAGTCGAGCTTTACCTTTACCGGGCAAGAGCCTTCGCCCTTTACCGGCACAATGGCCTGCTTCTTCAAGACGCCGAGACCTGCTGCGGCGAGATCGCGCGCAATGCCGTAAATCCCAAGTGCATCGGCGCGGTTCGGTGTGATCGCGACATCAATGACGGGATCGTTGATCGACGCATAATCCGTATAGGCCACGCCTACCGGCGCGTCGGCTGGCAGATCGATAATGCCTTCATGGTCTTCCGACAGGCCGAGTTCGAACGCCGAGCACAACATCCCCGAGCTTTCCACACCCCGGATCGTGCCAACGCCAATCGTGATCCCCTTGCCGGGAATAAAAGTGCCAGGCGGCGAGAACACGCTCTTCATGCCGGTGCGAGCATTGGGGGCACCGCATACGACTTGAATCGGGTTGCCATCGCCGGTGTCCACCATGCACACGCGCAAACGGTCTGCATTCGGATGCTGGGCGGCTGAAATCACAAAAGCCGTAATGTAGCCTTTCAGAGTCGCTGCCGGATCTTCGACGCTTTCTACTTCAAGGCCAACACGTGTCAGTGCTTCGACGATCTCGTCGAGTGAGGCGGTGGTGTCGAGATGCTCTTTGAGCCAGTTGAGGGTGAATTTCATCTCTGTGTCCTCACACGCTCAGGCCGCCGGCGAGCGTCGGCAAATCGAGTGGACGGAAACCGTAATGCGAGAGCCAGCGTACATCCGCATCGAAGAAGGGGCGCAGATCCGGCATGCCATATTTCAGCATGGCGATACGATCGATGCCCATCCCCCACGCAAAGCCCTGATATTCATTCGGATCGAGTCCGCAATTGCGGATCACATTCGGATGCACCATTCCGCAACCGAGAATTTCGAGCCAATCCTCGCCTTCGCCGAAACGAATTTCGCCGCCCTTGCGTGAGCATTGAATGTCGACTTCGGCGGACGGTTCCGTGAACGGGAAAAATGAGGGGCGAAAGCGCATCTTCACATTGTCGACTTCGAAGAATGTTTTGCAGAATTCTTCGAGAATCCATTTGAGATGGCCCATATGCGAGCCCTTATCGATGACGAGCCCTTCGACCTGATGGAACATCGGCGTATGCGTTTGATCCGAGTCGCAGCGATAGGTGCGTCCCGGCGTAATCACACGGATCGGTGGTTTTTGGCTCATCATGGTGCGGATTTGCACCGGGCTTGTATGCGTGCGCAAAAGCTTGCGCTCGCCATTTGCATCCGGGTTAAAGAAGAACGTGTCGTGCATTTCGCGCGCCGGATGGCCGACTGGGAAGTTGAGCGCCGTGAAATTGTAGAAATCCGTCTCGACATCCGGGCCTTCTGCAATCGCAAAACCCATATCGGCGAAAATTGCGGTGAGTTCGTCGATCACCTGAGAGATGGGATGGATGCGGCCGCGCGCATTGCCGCTCTCGCGAACGGGCAGCGAGACGTCGACTTTCTCTGTCGCAAGCCGCGCATCGAGGGCTGCGTCCTTCAGCGCGGTGCGGCGCGAAAGAAGCGCTTCGTTGACGCGATCCTTCAGCCCGTTGATGGCCGGGCCTTTCTCTTTGCGCTCGTCGGGCGTCATCGCGCCGAGCGTTTTCAAAAGGTCCGAAATCGAACCCTTTTTGCCAAGCGCGGCGACGCGTACGGTTTCGAGAGAAGCTTCGTCAGAGGCGGCTGCAATCGCGGCCAGCGTATCTTTTTCGAGCGCGGCGAGATCGGTCATATCGGGTCCGGTCTTTCGGGCAAGGCGGGATAAGGGTTGGGCGGCTTCGTGCCACGCATCCCTCAAAAAGTCGAGTGTTGAAGACTGTTTAAGGGGTATTTCCGGCGATTAGCCAAGCGCTTGGCACGTCGTATAGGTCGGCGAGCTTGGCGAGCGTCTCGACTGTTCCTTGGCGGCGTCCGGATTCGAGATCGCTGAGATAGCCTTGCCCAATGCCTGTGCGGGCATCGATTTCAACTTGCGTGAGGCGGCGCCAACGACGAATGGCTTTCAAAGGGCTTTCGCCCTTGAGGAGCCGCCGCGAAACCTCAGCGGGCAGGTCAGGTGACATGGCTGTTTTGCGAGCGGATCGACGGCCCTTTTCCATGCGTGATAATGTCGATCAAGCTCATTAACAAAGCGATACAGCGCAACAAAAAGCCCGCCTCGAAAGGCGGGCTCTGCAACCGGAAATTCCGGATGGTTTAGGCAACGGCCGGCAGAGCGGCCTTGGCCTTTTCAACGAGGTCCTTGAACGCGGCAGGCTGGCTGATCGCGAGGTCCGAGAGAACCTTGCGGTCGACAACGATGCCGGCGCGGTTGAGGCCGTCGATGAAGCGCGAATAAACGATGCCATGCTCGCGGACGGCAGCGTTCAGACGCTGGATCCAGAGCGCGCGGATCGTGCGCTTCTTGTTCTTGCGGTCGCGGGTGGCGTACTGCATCGCCTTGTCCACGGCCGCTTTCGCGGTGCGGATCGTATTCTTACGGCGACCGTAGAAACCTTTAGCGGCCTTAAGGGTCTTCTTGTGTTTGGCGTGGGACGTAACGCCCCGTTTGACACGTGCCATGGCTGATCTCCTGTGTTGCTAGATGCCCGGCCGATCAGCCGTTGGGCAGGAAGTATTTTTTGACATTGGCCGCATCACCCTCGAACAGGATGGCGGTACCACGATTGTTGCGGATCTGCTTATTGGTCCGCTTGATCATGCCGTGACGCTTTCCGGCATGGGCGTAGACCACCTTGCCACTTCCCGTCACTTTGAACCGCTTTTTAGCGGCTGACTTCGTCTTCATCTTGGGCATTTGGCTCTCCATTCAGGACGGCGAACCGTCCGAAACATTATTCTCGGCCTCTGAACGAGGCCGTTTCGTCTCCGAATGAGCGAAAAACAGACCGCCACGGCAGCCCTTTTGAGCCGGGCCGTCTGAACGTCGGGGTCTATAGGGGAAAAGCCGGTTCTTGGCAAATCCTTCTTAGCCTCGGCAGCCATACTGATAACCTTAGGTCAATTTGATCCGATTGCTTCTCCGGCCCGTCTCCGCTAGCGATGAGCGAGGACGGGAGGCGGCCATGCAGGATGGCGGGACATTCGATTACATCGTCGCAGGGGCAGGCTCTGCCGGATGTGTGCTGGCCAATAGGCTATCAGCCGACCCCAAGAACCGCGTTCTGGTGCTTGAAGCGGGCGGCGACGATAACTGGATCTGGTTCCACATCCCCGTCGGCTACCTCTTCGCCATCGGCAACCCTCGCGCCGATTGGATGTTTAAGACCGAGCCCGAGGCCGGCCTTGGCGGCCGGTCCATCGCCTATCCCCGCGGCAAGGTGATTGGTGGGTGCTCGGCCATCAACGCCATGATCTATATGCGCGGCCAGGCCGCCGATTATGACGGATGGCGTCAACTGGGGCTGGAAGGTTGGGGCTGGGACGATGTCCTCCCTTTTTTCCTGAAGCAGGAGGGCCATGCTGCCCCACCCAACGCGCTCCACCGGGGCGATGGCGAATGGCGGGTCGACTATCCGCGCATGCGCTGGGACATCCTCGATCGCTTTCAGGACGCCGCCGAACAGGTCGGCATCACGAAAATCGAGGATTTCAATACGGGCGACAATGAAGGCTCCTCCTATTTTCAAGTGAACCAGAAAAATGGCCGCCGCTGGAGCGCCGCGCGCGGATTTCTGAAGCCAGTCTTGGGCCGCCCCAATCTCAAGCTAGAAACCGGTGCCCTTATCGAACGCTTGATAGTAGAGAATGGCCGCGCAACCGGCATTGTCTATTCGAAAAATGGTACGCAATATCTCGCCAAAGCCAATGCCGAGATCGTCCTCGCGGCAGGTGCCGTCGCCACGCCGCAAATCTTGCAATTGTCCGGCATCGGGGCGGGTGCATTTCTGCAATCGCACGGCATTCAGGTCGCTCAGGATCTTCCAGGCGTCGGTGAAAATCTGCAGGATCATTTGCAGATTCGTCCTGTGTACAAGGTGAAGAATGTCCGCACGCTCAATGCCGATTATCAATCCTATGTGAAGCGCGCTTTGATGGCGGCGGAATATGCGCTCTTCCGGCGCGGACCTTTGACAATGGCACCGTCGCAACTGGGTGCCTTTACGCGCTCCTCGCCGGACTATGCGACGCCTAATCTGCAATTCCATGTACAGCCGCTCTCACTCGACAAGTTTGGCGATCCGCTACATCCGTTTTCGGCCTTCACTGCGAGCGTATGCAATCTGCGCCCGGTGTCGCGCGGTACCATTAGAATTAGATCGAAGGATGCACATGATGCGCCGCTCATCGCGCCAAACTATTTGAGTGCTGAAGAAGATCGTCGTGTTGCCGCCGATGCGCTCAAGCTCGTGCGCAAGATCGTGTCACAACCTGCGCTCAAGCCCTACGAGCCTGAGGAATACAAGCCCGGTGCCCATTTCCAATCGGAAGAGGAATTGGCGGTCGCGGCGGGGCAGATCGCATCGACCATTTTCCATCCTGTCGGCACGGCGAAAATGGGTACGAATGATGATAGAATGGCTGTGCTCGATGGCCGTCTGCGTGTACGCGGGATTCAAGGTTTGCGCGTAGCCGACGCCTCGGCCATGCCGCGCATCACATCGGGCAACACCAATTCGCCGACCATGATGATTGCGGAAAAAGGTGCAGCGATGATTTGCGAGGACGCGAAGGCGTCATAACAACGGATGATGGACGCGAAGGCGTCGTAACCAAAGATGGACGCTCAAGCGTCGTAACCAAAGATGGACGCGCGGCGTGAAGCTCAGCGAGACCGAGATTGAATTTGTAGCAGACGGTCGCCAGTCGGAAACGGCGTTGCTCGTTGCGCGCGGTGTGCGCCGTTATCTCGCCGGTCTTGGCTATTCGAGTGTCGCGGAACTGCCGCTCGCGTCGGGCCGTCGCGCCGATCTTGTGGCGCTGGGTGACAATGGCGAGATTCTGATCGTTGAAATCAAATCCAGCATTGCCGATTTTCGTGTCGATCAAAAATGGCCGGATTACCGTTTCCATTGCGACCGGTTATTCTTCGCCATTCCAGATCATGTTCCTGCCGAAATCATGCCCGAAGATGCGGGCTTGATCGTGGCCGATGCCTATGGTGCTTGCCTTTTGAGAGAGGCGCCGGAACATCGTTTACCGGCGGCAACCCGCAAGGCGATGACATTGCGCTATGCGCGCGCGGCGGCGGAGCGGTTGCATCGTTTGTTTGATCCCGACGGCCTGTCGGGCGTGTAGGAGAGATCGCCTTGCTCATTCAGGCTGCCATGCGCGCGTTCGCACAGATCACGTCGCCGCCCTTCCGTGCCATCGTCTGGAAATCGCTCGGTCTTACGCTGGCGTTGCTTGCGCTTGTCTGGTTGGCGCTGACGCGCTTTCTGAATTGGTGGTTATCGCAAGGCGCTGTCGTCACCGATCATCCGATGATTGCGACGATTGCAGCCTTCATGGCGGGCGCCGGCTTGCTCATCGGTCTCGCTTTTCTCATTCCGCCGGTGTCGATCCTTGTCGCCTCCTTCTTTGCCGATGACATCGCCGACCGCATCGAGCGCGCGGATTATCCGCACGATCTGCCCGGCAAACCTTTGCCGGTGGGCCGCGCTATTGTCGATGCCATCAAGCTCGCGCTCTTGGCGCTGGGCGTGAACATTGTTGCGCTGCTGCTGCTGCTTGTGCCCGGCATCAATGTTGTGGCCTTCCTGCTCGCCAACACTTTTTTGCTTGGTCGCGAATATTTCACGATTGCTGCGGGTCGTTTCTTAGCACCGCAGGAGATCGCCGCACTCCGTGAGAACAATCGCTTCGCCGTCTATTTTGCAGGATTCATGATGGCGCTCTTAATGAGCATTCCGCTCGTCAATCTGTTCACGCCGGTCTTCGGTACGGCGCTCTTCGTGCATGTCTACAAAGGGCTCGCCGGACGACGCATGATCGCACACGGGGCTTGAAATGAAAAAAGCGGGCGCAAGCCCGCTTTTTTTGAAGGCGATGTGAGCGGGGCTTACGCCCGCGCCGTGTCGAACTGGCCTGTCTTGCGGAAACGGTAGAGATAGGTTGGCACAATCGTCTCATAAGTATCGGGCGTGATGCCCATGCCTTCGAGCGTACGGCCTTCCTTCTGCGCCGCCTCTGAGACGACATTGTTCTTCTCGAGCAAGGTCACCTGATCGCGCGTCAGCAGGAATTCTTCCGGCAGCAGACCGAAGGTCGCATATTTCAGCGCTTCCATCACACCGGCCTGAATGCGTGCAACGCCAAACGGCAGCGGAACGAGCGGGCGCTTGCGGCCTGTCGTTTCGCAGACGAAAGCCAACAATTGGCGGAACGTCGCAACCTGCGGGCCGCCGAGCTCATAGATCGTGCCGCCCTTAAGCGCGCCATCGACGCCGAGGGCAACAGCTTCTGCGACATCACCCACGAACACTGGCTGGAATTGCGTCTCGCCGCCGCCGACAAGCGGCAGCGCCGGGGCGATCCGGGCGAGCGATGCAAAGCGGTTGAAGAAGGAATCTTCCGGTCCAAACACGATCGACGGGCGCAGCACGATGGCCGACGGAATGGTGTCGAGCACTGCTTTTTCGCCAGCGGCTTTGGTTTTCGCATAAATGGAATCGGACGCGGCATCCGCGCCGATGGCAGACATCTGCACGAAGCGGGTAATGCCCTCAGCTTTCGCGGCGCGGGCGATAGCGGCAGCGCCCTCGGCCTGCACGGCGTCGAAACGTTGCTTGCCGCCTTCCGTCAGGATGCCGACGAGGTTCACCACGGCATCCGCGCCCTGCACGGCGGCGGCGATCGAATCCGGGTAGCGCAAATTGGCCTGCACCGCATGGATCTGTCCGACATTGCCGAGCGGTTGCAAGAAGAAGGCGAGGTCTGGGCGGCGACATGCGACCCGCACGCGATAGCCGCGTTTGGCAAGCGCACGCACTACATGGCGGCCGATAAAGCCCGAGCCGCCGAAAACGGTGACCAACTGGTTCGTGGGTGAAATCATGGCATCCTCCGTCCCAAGAGGCCTCATCCCTGCAAAAGGGCGTCCTGCTCATTGACTAGGAATGGGCCCGCAAGGCTGCATAGTCAAAGCGGCGCGGGATGTATAGCCAGCCCTTCGCCGAAGCGATCAGCGCCGCACCCTCACGGGGATAGGTTGGTACTGAAGTGCTGCACGGTCGCCATCCTGATGGTCGTCATCGTCGCCATGCGGAATGGTCATCAGCGCCGTTCCGGCAGCGAGGCTACCGCAGGTGATCATGAACCCCCCTGCCAGCAGGGCAAAGCCGACAATCCCAGATTCCGACGCGCGCAGGAGGGTCGCCAATCCTTGAATGTCGAGAGCGACCAGAGCCACCGTGAAAAACAACCCAAGAGCCGCGCCAAACAGGGCATGGGTGAGGACGAGCCGAAGCGTGGGGTCATTCGGGCCACCTGGCTGCCTACGGATCTGAACCATCGCGATCTCCTAACCAAGAGAGTGTGGAGTTCAATAACGGCCGAGGCAAGGCGTTCCTGTAAAAAATGGTTTCTAGGGCAGGGCCGGTGCGTTCCGACCCGGCCGGGAAAAACCACTTTACAAAGCCCCGCCCGGCCCCGTATGGAAGCGCTCCGTTGCCCAGATGGCGGAATTGGTAGACGCGCTGGTTTCAGGTACCAGTGACGCAAGTCGTGGAGGTTCGAGTCCTCTTCTGGGCACCATTCGCTCGAGAGCCATGAGAGTTGACGTGAGCCTACTTGGCTCGTCCTTCGCCGCGCGGGCTGCGCAAGATGAACGTCCCGGCGAACAAATCGGTGGCAGCATGAGCGTTCTTCCGCATAGCACCGAAACAAACCAGCGCCCCGCCTATCCTACCTTGCGCGAGGCGGTGGGCATTTGGGCGCGTGTCGCGGCTCTGTCTTTCGGTGGGCCTGCGGGGCAGATCGCGGTGATGCATCGCATCGTCGTCGACGAGAAGCGCTGGATTTCCGAAAACCGTTTTCTGCATGCGTTGAATTACTGCATGTTATTGCCCGGTCCTGAGGCGCAGCAGCTTGCGACTTACATTGGCTGGCTTCTGCACGGCACAAAGGGTGGGTTGATCGCCGGCGGATTGTTCATTCTGCCCGGCATCGTCGCCATCATGATTCTGAGCTGGATCTATGCTGCGTTCGGATCGGTTGGTATCGTCGCTGCATTGTTTTTCGGATTGAAAGCAGCCGTGCTTGCCGTCGTTCTTCAGGCCGTTTTGCGCGTGGGCGCAAAAGCCTTGAAGAACCGCGTGATGCTTGCCCTTGCAGCCACGGCCTTCATCGCAATTTTCTTTTTCAGCGCGCCCTTTCCCGCCATCATATTTGGAGCCGGCGTGATTGGTTATCTCGGCGGGCGCGCCGGTTTAGCGGCCTTTGCCATTGGCGGGGGTCATGGCCCGGCGAAAGACCGTGCCGATCCAATCGCCTATGTGCTCGACGATGCGGGTGAGGGCGCGTTGTCGTCCCAAGCGCGAGCTGCAGCGCGTCGCGCGGCGATGATCGCACTCGCGCTGTGGCTCCTGCCGGTCGGGCTTCTGCTCGTTCTGCTTGGCCAATCCGACGTGTTCAGTCAGATCGCTCTGTTCTTTTCCAAGATGGCGATGGTGACGTTCGGTGGCGCTTATGCGGTGCTGGCCTATGTCGCCCAGCAGGCGGTGGATGGCTTTGGTTGGCTGAAGCCGGGCGAGATGCTTGATGGCCTCGGCATGGCGGAGACAACGCCCGGTCCGCTGATTATGGTGCTACAATTCGTTGGTTTCATGGCTGCATTCCGCGCCCCCGGCGCCCTGCCTCCTATGCTGGCGGGCACGTTGGGTGGTCTTCTCGCGACATGGGTGACCTTTGCACCCTGCTTCTTCTGGATCTTTCTCGGCGCTCCCTTCATCGAGGTTCTGCGCGGCAACAAGGCGCTCGCGGGCGCGCTATCGGCAATCACGGCTGCGGTGGTCGGCGTTATCCTCAACCTCGCACTCTGGTTCGCGCTCCATACGCTTTTCCGCGAAGTCGTGGAGGTGGAAGGCTTGGGTTTCGATTTCGAGCGGCCTGTTCTGGCTAGCGTCAATCCTTATGCGCTGGCTTTGTCGCTGGCGGCGATTGTCGCGATGTTCCGGTTCAAATGGGGCATGATCCCCACGCTTGCGGCCTGCGCGGCGGCGGGCATTGCGCTCCATCTAGCTGGCGCGGTGGGCTGAGCTCACCGGAGCGCGTCGGCGGCCCGTCGCGATTCCTCCTGAATGCTTGAGCCACTCCCGCCCCGGTGCTACAGCCCTTCCGGACGAAGGAAGGCCTTGCCGATGACCATTCGCCTGCACAAGGGCGACCTACCGGATGGAGCCGATTTTGGCCCGGTGGTTGCCATCGATACCGAAACGCTCGGACTTCAGCCGCATCGCGACCGGTTGTGTCTGGTCCAATTGTCGAAAGGCGATGGCACGGCCGATCTCGTCCAGATCGCACGGGGCCAGACGCGTGCGCCAAATCTTGAGCGCCTTTTGGGCGACGGAAACGTCACCAAGCTGTTCCATTTTGCCCGTTTCGATTTAGCCGCTCTCTACAACACTTTTGGCGTGATGCCGGAACCGGTCTTTTGCACCAAGATCGCCTCGCGTCTGGTCCGCACCTATACCGACCGTCATGGGCTCAAGGATCTTACCAAGGAATTGCTCGGCATCGATCTATCCAAGCAGCAGCAAAGCTCCGATTGGGGTGCACACGACCTCACCGACGCGCAAATGGCGTACGCGGCCTCCGATGTACTCTATCTGCACGCTCTGAAGGAGAAGCTCGAAACGCTGCTGAAGCGTGAGGAGCGCGATGATCTTGCCAACGCCTGCTTTGCCTTCCTTCCGGCTCGTGCGAAGCTTGACCTGAAGGGTTGGCCCGAGGTCGACATTCTGGCCCATAGCTGAGGCGCGCCGATGGCGAGCATTGATATTCGGGATGTCGATCTGGTGCGCCCGCCGCCGAAGCGGCTCGATGCGGCCACCTACCGAGGCGCCATGCGCCACACGCGCTTTATCAAATTTCTGCGCTTTGCCATTCCGGCAGGTTCACTCGCCACAGTCATCGCAATCATCGTAATTGCCGTCTTCGACCCCTTTGGGCGCCTACCGAAAGGCGTGTCGATCGGGGCAGTGAGCTTCAACGGCAGCCAGATCACAATGGAATTGCCGAAGCTCACGGGCTTCCGCAAGGATTTGCGCCCCTATGAGGTGACAGCCAGCGCGGCGAAGCAGGATATCCGCAATCCATCCGTCATCGAACTGAGCGAGCTTAAGGCGCGCATCGGTATGGGCGATCGAGGGACAGCATTGCTAACCGCAACCACAGGCATCTACGATTCGGCTAAGGAAACGCTGCAGCTTGCAGGCGATGTGCGCGTCCGGACCGGCGACGGCATTGAACTCGCAATGAAATCGGCCTTTGCTGAATTCAAGACGGGCTCGATCGTCTCGAAAGACCCGGTCGAAGTGCAATTGCGCGATGGTACCATTCATGCCAACGGGATAGAAATTGCCGATGGCGGCCGCGAGATCATCTTCCCGGGGCGTGTGAGAACTCTGTTCTCGCAAGCGGCGGACGACGAAAAAGGGACGAAGCCATGAAGCGCTTAGTTTTGGTCGGTGTCTGTGTTGTCGCCTTGGTCGCAGCCATGGATGCGCAGCAGAGCAAGAGCGCAGCACAATCATCGCGCGCAACAAGTGGCGGCGTGCTTGGTATTGGTGCTTCCAAAGCGCCAATAGCCATCGATGCCGACAAGCTGCAGATCTTCGACAAGGAGCAGCGCGCCGTCTATTCCGGCAATGTTGTGGTCGTGCAGGGTGAGACCACCATGAAGGCCGCTCATATGACCGTCTATTACGAGCGCGCCAATCAGGACGCGCAACCGGCCGAGCCGGGCAGTAGCGGTCCGGGCGGTGCTGCGCTCAAACGCGTGGAAGCCAAGGGCGATGTCGTCATCACCAGCAAGGATCAGGTGGCGCGTGGCGATAACGGCGTGCTCGATCGCGAAAATGATCGGATGATCCTCACCGGCAACGTTTCTTTGAGTCAGGGCGAAAACATCACCAAGGGCGAGAAGCTCTTCTACAATCTCAGCACAGGCGTTGCGACGGTCGATGGCGGCCGCGTTCGTTCGCTGCTCGTGCCCGGGTCTGATGAGGCAAAGGAAGCGAAGGATGGCAAGAAGCCTGCCGCCGCACCTGCCGCTCCGCAGCAAAAGCCCAAACCGTGATGGGTCTAACGATGGATTCGGCCGTTCGCACTGAGCATCACCCTCACAAGCCCGAGGCCGAATCCTTTGGCGCTGGCAGTCTGGCGGTCTTCGGGCTGCACAAAGCCTATCGTGGTCGTACTGTTGTCCAAGACGCCGCCTTGCATCTTCACGCGGGCGAGGCTGTGGGTCTGCTCGGTCCCAATGGTGCGGGTAAGACCACGATTTTTTACATGATCACCGGGTTGGTGAAGGCCGATTCCGGCCGTATCCTGCTCGACGGCTTCGATATCACCCATCTGCCAATGTATCGCCGCGCCCGTTTAGGGATCGGCTACCTACCTCAGGAAGCCTCGATCTTTCGCGGATTGACGGTGGAGCAGAATATCCGCGCCGTGCTTGAGGTGGTCGAGCCCGACCGTAAGAAGCGCGATCGCGAGCTCGATTCGCTGCTGGAAGAATTCGACATTGCCCGCTTGCGTAAATCACCGTCGATTGCGCTTTCGGGTGGTGAGCGGCGGCGCTGCGAAATTGCCCGCGCACTGGCGAGCCGCCCGTCCTTCATGTTGCTTGACGAACCCTTCGCTGGCATCGATCCGATTGCGGTGGGGGACATTCAGGATCTCGTCCGCCATCTGACCCGGCGCGGCATCGGCGTTCTAATTACCGATCACAATGTCCGCGAGACGCTCGGCCTGATCGACCGCGCTTATATCATCCATTCCGGGCAGGTGCTGATGGAGGGTCGACCCGACGACATCATCGCCAATCCGGATGTCCGACGTCTTTACCTAGGGGAAGATTTTCGTCTTTAACCAAACCGGCCGACGATTTTCCGACACCCTTCAACTTTTCCTTGCAATTTTCATGCCTATCGTCCATGTTGGCGTCTAACCTATAACGGGGCCGGACGAGTTTTCATGGCTGGCGTATCGCAAAGGCTGGAGCTGAGGCAGGGGCAGGCGCTCGTCATGACGCCGCAGCTCCTGCAGGCGATCAAGCTTCTCCAGCTGTCCACCATCGAATTGGCCACCTATGTCGAGAACGAGCTTGAGCGGAACCCGCTGCTCGAACGCGTCGAGGATAGTGACGGCCCGGTCCATCCTGAGCCCGTGTCCGACGCCGCACCCCAACCGCAATCGGGCGACTGGCTTGCAGAGGACATGACGCCCTCGCGCGAAGCGATTGAAGAGCGCCTGGGCACCGGCCTCGACAATGTGTTCCAGGATGATCGTCCAGTAGGCAAAGCGGAGAAAGCGGAGGACCCTGCGCTTGGCCTTTCAGCGGCCAGTTGGTCGGGCGTAGGCGCCGGCCAGGGCTATGATGGCGAGGGTCAGAATTTCGAATCCTACACCGCCGCTGAAATGTCTCTGCATGACCGGTTGATCGAGCAATTGCATATCTCAACTGGCGATCCGGGCGTGCGCATGATCGGTCTTGCATTGATCGATGCCGTCGATGAGGCGGGCTATTGCCGCGAAGATCTTGGCGAGATTGCCTACCGGCTCGGCGTTGAACTGAAACGTGTTGAGGACGGATTAGCGCTCCTCCACACATTCGAACCGACAGGCGTCGGTGCGCGCAATCTTGTTGAATGTTTGCGCCTGCAATTAGCTGAGCGCAATCGTCTTGATCCGGCGATGGCAGCATTGCTCGATCATTTGCCTTTATTGGCGCGACGTGATTTTGCTTCACTCCGGAAAGTGTGTGGCGTCGGCGATGAAGACCTCGTCGACATGGCAAAAGAGCTGAAATCGCTCGATCCTAAGCCGGGTTTGCAGTTTAGCTCCGGCATGGTCGAACCGGTCGTGCCCGACGTCTATGTGCGCTCCGCCATCGATGGCTCGTGGCGCATTGAGTTGAACACCGAGACGCTACCGCGTGTGCTTGTCAATCAAATCTATTATGCGACGGTGAATAAAACGGCACGCACCGATTCCGAGAAAACCTATGTTGCCGATTGCCTGCAAAGTGCAAATTGGCTGACGCGCAGCCTTGAACAACGGGCAAAAACCATTCTCAAAGTAGCAACTGAAATTGTACGTCAGCAGGATGGATTTCTGACCCATGGTCTCGATCATTTGCGGCCACTCAATCTCAAAACAGTTGCAGATGCGATTGGGATGC